>CAZNXD010000046.1:0-10024 GCA_964576935.1 uncultured Pirellulales bacterium
GATTCCAGAAGCTTTAATAAACCAGCTCAAAGAAGACGGTCTGATTGTCGCTCCGGTAGGCGCAGGTGGCGCCCAGAGACTCGTTGTCTGTCGCAAGAAGCAAGGAGAGTTGGCCGAGAGATTCATTTGCGACGTTCGCTTTGTCAGGCTTATCGGCAAGAATTCCTTCAATCAATAGCGGTTGTCATACCTGCGAAAGCAGGTATCCAGAAATTTGGTTGAAAGTATGGATTCCCGCCCCTGTTTTCACAGGGGTGACAATCTTGCGCGGGAATGACAGAAATGCCGGTGGAACTTTAAGATTGACATGTCAAAAGACTATTTTGTTTAAATATTGGCGAGCAAAAAGAACGGGACGCTGTATATTGGGATGACTAACGACCTGATTAAGAGAGTTTATGAACACAAGAATAATTTAGTTGAAGGATTCACCAAAAAGTATTCGGTCCACAACCTTGCATATTATGAAAGGTACAATGATGTTTATAGCGCCATAGCGCGCGAAAAACGCCTGAAGAAGTGGAAAAGGCAGTGGAAGATAGATTTAATTGAGAAGGGTAATCCTGAGTGGCGAGACCTATATCCGAATTTGTAGATTTACTGGATTCCCGCTTGCGCGGGAATGACAAAGATGAGCGAACCAGTTAGCACAAAATCAGGGCACCAATACAGTCGTTCGATGCCGGTCCAGTATCTAAAAGGCGTCGGACCGGCGCGAGCCAAACTCTTTGCGCAACTTGGCGTCGAGACTGTCAGCGAATTGCTTGAATATTACCCAAGAGACTACAACTTTATCTCCGAGCCTGAGAAAATTGCCCGGATTGAACCTGGCGACACCGCTACTATCGTGGGTCTTATCGAATCGACCGACTTTCACAGCTATCGTCAGCCGCAAATTTTCGAGGCTCTGGTGGCCGATGACACGGGCATCTGCCAAATAATCTGGTTCCATGGCGCATTTTTGAAAAATCGCATCCAAGTCGGCCAGACAATCATGGCCTGGGGAAAAGCCACTACTTATAAGAGCCAACTGCAATTGACTAATCCCAAGTATGTAATTATCGAAGAAGATAATCCTAAGCCTTTCGAATATTTCGGTGGAGGTGTGTACCCGGCCTGTGCGGGTATGTCGGCGGCGCAGATTAAACACATAATTCGCCCATTGCTTAATCAGTTACCTCAACTCGTAGAAGAACTCTATGACGAGAAGTTCCGCAAAGAAGCGGAGTTGATTTCAAGACAAGAGGCCTTTGCATGGATACACATGCCGCCGGACGAAGACAAGCTCGGCAAGGCTCGTCGCCGTTTAAAATATGATGAGTTGTTTTTGATGCAGCTGGGTTTGGCACTTCGGCGGTACCGAATGCAGCACTTTTCCCAGGCCGCTGCCATGAAGCACACAGATAAAATCGACCACAGAATAAGAAAGCGTTTTCCTTTTCTGCTGACCGACGACCAGGATAAAGTAATCGGTGAAATCATAGAGGATATGAGCGGCACCGAGCCGATGAACCGATTACTACAGGGTGACGTCGGTTCGGGTAAAACTGTAGTGGCATTATACGCCGCCCTTTTAGCGGTTGCGAATAAACAGCAGGTGGCTATCATGGCCCCTACCGAAATCCTCGCTTCGCAGCACTTTATAAATATCGAAAGATACCTCAAAAACAGTGACGTAAAAAGAGTCCTCATTACAGGAGGCCTGACAGGCCAAAAAAGAGCGTCGCTTTTGAAGCAGATAAAGAATGGCCAGACAGACATAGTAGTCGGAACCGTTGCCCTGCTGCAGAAAGATATAGATTTTAAGTCACTGGGACTGGTAATAATCGATGAGCAACATAAGTTCGGAGTTCATCAGCGGGCGCAATTGCGAAAGAAACTGACACCTCATTGCCTGGTAATGACAGCAACCCCGATTCCACGGACCCTTGCTATGACAGCCTTCGGTGATTTGGATGTCTCCATAATTAAGCATTCGCCGCCCGGCCGAGGCGTGGTAATTACCCGCTGGGTCGATAAAAAAGACAGGGCAAAAGCTTACCAGTTCATACACCAGCGGCTCGAAGCCAAAAAGCAGGCATATTTTGTCTATCCTCGAATTGCCAGCACCAGTGAAAATGGTCTGGTCAAAGCGGCAACCGATGAATACAAAACACTCAGTAAAGAGATTTTCCCTCAGTTCAACGTTGGATTGCTGCACGGCCAAATGCCTTCGTCACGTAAAGAAAGCATCATGTCGGAATTCAGACGCGGTAAAATCGATGTGTTAGTCTCGACAATAGTTATTGAAGTTGGTATTGATGTTCCCAATGCCACAATTATGGTAATAGAAGAAGCCGACAGGTTCGGCCTGGCACAGCTTCATCAGTTGCGCGGACGCATAGGGCGGGGACAATCCAAATCGTATTGTTTGCTCTTTGCCGAAACCACCGGCGAAATCGCCAAAAGCCGGCTCGAAATAATGACACGCAGCAGCGACGGTTTCGAAATAGCAGAGCACGATTTGAAGATTCGCGGTCCGGGCGAATTGTTCAGTACTCGCCAGCATGGTCTGCCTGATTTGAAGATTGCAAATATCATTGACGATTACGAGCTGCTGGTAATGGCCAGGCGTCACGCCTTTGAGCTGGTCAAAAAAGACCCTATGCTGACCGAGACGGACCACAAAAATATCAGAAAGAGCCTGATTGCCAAGTTCGGTGACTCACTTGGACTGGCCGATGTCGCGTAATAGATATTCTTTTTGAATTTTCGGCAGCATTGACAATTTCTATTTGTGACTATAGGCTATCAGCGGTATAGCACCTATGCAGATTCTATACAAAAACAACCGGCTGGAAAGAATCGTAGTCGCCATCAACATATTAACGGCGGCTGTGGTCGCGGTCTCCTTTGCGATGCTGTTCGGCTTTGATAAACTGCTGCTTCCGGCACAGGTTCTTTATACCACTCAGGCCTTTTTGCTCTGTGTCTTCATCGTTGAGAAATTCATCCGATTTTTCAATGCAGGTTCAAAGCTGGAATACCTTCGGACCTTCTGGTTTGAGATTCCTCTTTTAATCGCGCTGGCTGTCGCGCTTTTTGGTACCGGCCGATGGTTTGGTCATGAAGAGCCGGCTATTATTCGACAAGTATCGATCGGGATATACCTTGTCCTTCAGGTTGTAACAAAGGTATGCCGGACGGTCGTCAATCTTGCGGCATCGGGCAGAAATCCAACAACGACTTTAATAGCCAGCTTTATGGTTCTGATTATCGTCGGGGCTTCTCTGCTGATGCTGCCCAAATCGACAACAGAAGAGAATTTAGGTGTTGTTGACGCTCTGTTCACCGCTACCAGCGCGACCTGTGTCACCGGCCTGATTGTAAAAGATACCGGCCGTGATTTTAGCCTGATGGGCCAAGCCGTCATTTTGACACTTATTCAGCTTGGCGGTCTTGGCATAGTGGTTTTCGGTGCTGTTTTTGCGCTGCTGCTTGGCCAGGCACTTACCGTCCGCGAATCAGTAGCGATGCAGGACTTGCTCAGCGCAAGGACACTCGGCAAATTAGGCTCAATGATAGCATTCATCTTCGTCGGTACGGTACTAATCGAGCTAATCGGAGCGGTAGCTCTGTTCGGCATGTGGGATAACGCGCCGCAGTGGACGGGCAGTATACACCAAAAGTGGTTCTGCAGTATATTTCATTCTATCAGCTCGTTCTGCAACGCGGGCTTTAGTCTCTTCAGCAGAAGCTTCATTGACTACAACAGAAGCTGGCAAGTCTATACAGTAGTATGCCCTTTGATAATACTGGGCGGTTTGGGTTTCAGTGTGCTGTACGATTTGTTTTCTATTGCTATGGACCGCATCGGGCGATTCTTCAAAAGAAGGTTCGACGTAGAAGCCAGGTTCTCTATAGAAGCGCCTCTGAAAATGAGGCTCCAGAGCAAGATAGTTCTGGTTGTCAGCGCTGGGCTGATAGTACTGGGCACTATAGGCATAATGTTATTCGAGCACTATACCGGCGGCGGTTCATCTACCGGCGATGGTTTGCGCGGTGCATTTTTCCAATCGGTAACTGCTCGAACAGCCGGTTTCAACACAGTTGAAATATCACAGCTTTCACCGGTCAGCCGGTTTATTCTGATAGCTCTGATGTTCATCGGCGGTTCGCCCGGCTCAACCGCCGGCGGAATAAAAACGGTGACTTTGGCGGTCGTGCTGATGACCGCTATAACTACACTGCGTAAACGCAGTGAAGTCGAGATGTTCAAGCGTTCGGTTCGGCTGGTGATTATAGGCCGGGCTGTCACCGTGACACTACTTTTTGTATTAGTATTATTCACGTCAACTTTGCTGCTGAGTATAACCGAGCGACAGAGCGGCTTTGATATGTCGCAAATCGCCTTCGAGGCGGCCAGCGCACTGGGCACAGTCGGCCTTACAACAGGTGTAACACGTCATTTGACAAGCATAGGCAAGATAATTATCATTATGGCGATGCTTATAGGCAGATTAGGGCCTTTGACTCTGCTTGCAGCGCTGACCTTTAATATAAAGCCGGTCAAGTTTAATTACCCGGAAGAAGCCGTAATCGTAGGCTGATAAGGACCGGCCCGATACAGGGAGCTAATATCATGAAACGCTTTGCGGTAATAGGACTGGGCAGATTCGGAAAGAAACTGGCTATCGCTCTGGCTATGAGCGGAGCTGAGGTAATTGCGATAGATAAGAATCGGGACGAGATTGAACTTATTCGCGACCAGGTGTCCCATGCGGTGCGTCTGGACAGCACCGACGAAGAGGCCCTCAAGGCCCAGGGAGTGGATAAAGTCGATGTGGCAATTATCAGTATAGGTCAGGGCACGGGACGCGGTTTTGAAGCTGCGGTGCTTACCGTTGTGAATTTAAAGCAGATGGGCGTAAATCAAATATACGCACGAAGCGAAGATTTGATTGCCGGCGAGGTCTTCGCCAAAATCGGCGCTACGGAAGTTATCTATCCTGAAATAGAATCGGCCCAGCGGTGGGCTTACAAACTCATCGCTCCGCAGATAGGCGAGAAGATCGATTTCGCCCCGGGCTACAGCTTGGCTCGTGTAAAGGCCCCTGCCAGTTTCGACGGCAAGACGGTGATGGATTTACAGCTCCGCCAGAAATACAACATCAACCTCGTCGCCATAAAAAGAGACGAGCAAAGCAAAGCCAAAAAGAGCGAAAAGGGCGGAATCATAAATGTTCCTATGCCCAACACGATTATTTATCAGGATGATATCCTGATGGTCGCCGGTTCCGATGCCGACCTTGTCAAGCTGCCGCAGGAATGATTAGTTCGCTCAACTCGTCTATGCGTGCCGATACTCTCTTAGCATATTCAGCAATTTTTCCATGTCTTCAGGTAGCGGAGCTTCGAAGGTGACTTGTTTTTCGGTGGTTGGGTGTCTGAATTCAATTCTATGAGCGTGCAGAGCACAGCGGTCTATTATGGGTTCTTCGACTGCTGGTTCGGCATCCTTCAATTGCCACTGGTAAACAAGTTTGCCCCCGTACATGTCGTCGCCGACAATTGAATGCTTGATGTACGATAAGTGTACGCGAATCTGGTGTGTTCTGCCGGTCTGCGGCTTGAGCTTAAGCAGCGAGAAACCTCTGAACTGCTCCAAGACTTCATAAAAAGTCACCGCTTCTTTTCCGACTTCGGGTCTTATGGCGTATTTCTCACGGGCCTTCGGATGAATGCCAAGCGGCGCGCTGATTTTATCAGCTGTCAGCTCCGGCGTGCCGTGCACTATCGCCAGATATTCCTTTTTTACCTGACGATTTTCAAACTGTTTGGCAACCTTCCACTGGGCAATATCGTTTTTTGTGACCACCATTACGCCGGTGGTATTTTTGTCGAGGCGATGGACAACGCCAGGTCGAAACTCACCCAGACCGCTCGACAGCTCGTCCGAATAAAAAGCAAGAGCATTAACGAGCGTGCCGTGGGTATTGCCGCGGGCTGGATGGACAATCATGTCGGCCTGTTTGTTGAGGATGATAAGGTCGTCATCTTCATAAATGACATCAAGCGGTATGTCTTCGGGCAGTATATCCTTGCTCGGCAATTGGGGCAGGGTCAGCTCTATAGTGTCACCAGTAGAAAGTTTTTGGCTTGCCTTTGCGACTTGACCGTTTACCTTGACCTGGCCGGCGGCGATTTGTTTTTGGAGCATCGCACGGGAGAAGTTGCTGAATCGGCCATGCAGGTACTTATCCAGGCGGCGCTGCTTTATAGTCCCGCCGACCTTAAGCGTCAGAATCTCTTGCTCTTGAGGAACCTCGGGCATTATTCGCCGGTCGGTAAATTTGGAAATGCTTCAGTTGGAAAAATCGGCAAAGCGTCAGGTTCAAGCTCGGGCAGCGTTATTTGGGGACTGCTCGGCAGAGGCGCCGGCGCTTTGGGCCTTTCGAGTAAAACGAGTTTTTTCCTGTAATCGTCCATCACGGCAAGCCGATGTACAGCCGAAGCTCTGGCGGTAGCGCTTTCGAAAGCAGGATCTTCTTCGAGCTGCCGGTACATCTGCTTGGCCTTTTCGAAATTACCGAGCTCTTCTTCGCACAATCCCTGTCCATAAATAGCTATGGCTTTTAGGGATGGATTCTCCTGTGCCTTTTCAACAGCCTGGTTATAGGCGGTTTTAGCTTTATCGATTTGGCTCCTGAAGTCTTGCGCTCCGACTCTACCCATGCGGTAGTGAAGCTCAGTCCGAAGTGCTTCGGCGCTTTTGATTAGCGCCATAGCGGCCATATTATTGTTTTTCGTGTTCTGGGCAAAATTCCGAAGTTTGTTTGCTGTCTGTATCAGGATATATGAGTAATCGGTTCCCCGGCGCGCCAGGTTAATGCTCTGTTGTTTGTTATGAGCCAATTCATTTATAAGCACCGTGAATCGTTGTCTTTCATTGGCCGCAATAATATTCTTCTGATAATAATTCCAGATGTATACTCCGGCAACGGCAATCGCAACAACAGATATATAAATAATCATTCGCAGATTTTCTTTTGCCCATTGCGGGAAGTGAACTATCCAATCAGCCAGTTCATTGGTTTTAAGCTCGTGACGATGTTCTGCTTTCATTTACTTAATACCTCAAATTAGTTTATTGTTCTGATTAAGATTTGGCATTGTATCAAAATGCCTTTTGCCTTGCAATGGCCCTGCCGGACGGCTAAAATCGCTCACTAAAGGCGAAAAAGCCGCTCTGCGGCTTTTCGGCAAATGTTGGAAAGGGTGTAGATGCTCAATAGCTTTGTCAAATCCGCTATGTTGTTCTATATGCTTTGCGGGGCTGTTTTAGCTGCAGGGCCGGGTGCTCAGAACGAGTTTACACTGGATACCGAGAGGTACATACCGCTTGACGAGGTTCGGCCGGGCATGGAGGCTTACTGTCTTACTGCTTATGAAGGCACAAAAATCGAAAAATTCGAGCTTGAGGTCCTGAGCGTCGTAAAAAACTTCGACCCGGACAGAGATGCGATACTGGTCATGGGCAAGGACGAGAGGTTTATTCATACCGGCCCCGTGGCCGGCTGCAGCGGTTCTCCGGTTTATATTGACGGCCGATTGGCGGGGGCGTTGTCTTTCGGCTGGACCTTAAGCAAAGACCCGCTCTACGGAGTAACGCCAATCGAGGAAATGGTCAGGCCGAACATCGATAACCAGCAGGGCAATTCATCGAGCCGGATGGGTTTTTCGTTCGACTTTTCCAAGCCGATTGATTTGTCCGAAGTTGACAAACAGATTACCTCCTGGGGTTTTGGCAAGAGAAGTCAATCCGGCTTTGGAACTACATTGCCGTGTGTGTTAGTCACTTCCGGAATTCCCGGTTCGGCGGACGTTTGGATTAATGACTGGGCGGAATCTTTGGGATTAGTGGCGGTGCCCGGCGGCGCAGGTTCCGACGATACAATTAATGCAGATATCGAACTGGCGCCAGGCGGCTGTCTGGCGGTTCCGCTGTTAACCGGGGACATTAAGGCGGCGGTTGTCGGTACAGTCACGGATGTGGTCGGCGATGACGTCTATGCCTTCGGCCATAGCTTTTTAGGGTACGGTGCGGTTGATTTGCCGATGGCAACCGGTAAAGTTCATACCGTAGTATCCAGCATCCTGCGCTCATTCAAGTTCGCAAGCGCACTCGAGATTGTCGGAGCACTGCGGTTTGATGAGGCGACGGTTGTACGCGGCAAAATCGGTGCAAAGCCCCGGATGATACCTTTGACTATAGCCGTTCAGCGCTACAACGACCCGCAGCAAAGAATGTATAATTGTCAAATCGCTAACAATCGCCTTCTGACTCCAATACTGGTACGAATCGCACTTGCAGGAGCAGCTGTTCAATACGGCGACCTTCCCCCTGAGCATTCAATCAAATATAAAGCCGATATCCAAATCGACGGAGCTGAGTCTTTGACTTTCGAGAACATCTCTACCGATAGCGATTTGCAGGAACTTATTATAGAGAGTGTAGCGCCGTTGGCGCTATTGATGAATAATCCCTTTAAGACCGTCGAGATAGAATCTATTCATTTTGATATAAACATAGACGATAGGAGCTTAGTATCTCATATCTGGTCGGTCGACTTATCCGATTCAGAAATCAAGGCCGGCCGGAAGATACAAGCCGATGTGGTGGTCGAATCAATGCGCAGCCGCAAGAAGAAATATTCTTTTGAAATTGATATCCCCAAGCAGTTAAAGCCCGGCAAATACGACCTGATAATCCTGGGCGGTTATGAGTATCTGGGCTTTTTGCAAAAAGCGGCTCGACATCGATTTTTTGCCGAGGACATACGAACCTTAGCAGAGGTCCTCAACCTGGTCCTGAGTGTAAGAAGAGACAGGCTGTATTGTGTGCTGGTGCTGCCAAAAGGCGGCATCGCTTTAGACAGGGCCGAGCTGCCGGATTTACCTGCTACAAAAACTCTCGTGCTGACCGACCCTAAAAGAACCCTAAACGCCGCTGCTTACCAACACTGGGTTGAAAAGAGCATACCAGTCGAGACAGTTGTTATAGACGGCCAGAAAATGGAAATAGTTATTGAGCGATAGCTTTACAAACGTGAGCTTATCGATGCTCAGTTCTTTATGACAGAGAGGTTATTGATGCTAAGATTATTGACCTTATTAGTATTCACTACGAGCTTATGGTGTCCTTTGGCCTCGGCGGTGACAAGCCGAATAACCCATCACAGCACCGGTGCGGATTTCGTGCAGGGCGACGTTAACAACGTGGTTATAAGCTCCAAAGGCATGTTGCAGCTTGGACAGGCATGGGACAGGTTAACCGACGATTTTGAAGATGTATGGTCCATCAACAGCATTGTGCTCAGCGGAGGCAAGGTCTTTATCGGCACGAGCCCGAACGGTGGAGTGTATGAGTACAGCCTGGGTAAGCTCACTCAAGTTTATTCAGCCAAGCCGGCTGAAGAAGATGATGAAGTAGAAGAAGATGAAGAAGAGGATAATGAGGCGAACGACGTTAATGATACGAACGAACCGAGCGACGCCATTGCGGTCAAAGTCAAAAGCGAACGACGCCTCGCTAACGAGCATATTTTTGCTATGGCTAACGACATATCCGGCAGGCTGCTGGTCGGGATAAGCGGTAAGCGCTGCGTTCTTGGCAGAGTTGAGTCCGGTCAGTTGCAGACCGTCTTTGAACCTAACGATGCGAAATATATCTTCGCAATCACCATAGACGAGCTCGGCAATATCTATCTCGGTACCGGACCTGAAGGTAAGATATACAGGCTCAACTCTTCATGCAGCGAGTCTGAGCTGTTTTATGACAGCACGGACAAAAACATACTGTCTCTGGCTTCGGCTGATGACGGTTCGATTCTGGCCGGCAGTGATACCAGAGGCCTGGTTTATAAGATAGACCGCAAAACCAAAAACGCAAAGGTTTTGTATGATGCGGAGCAGCCGGAAGTAACCGCCCTGCTGCTGACGGAACAGGGCGATATATACGCTACAGCCACCTCAGCTAAGACTG
>CAZNXD010000047.1:0-1464 GCA_964576935.1 uncultured Pirellulales bacterium
GTACCATCGAATCACAAGAGACTACTTATATAACTCGTACGAAAGTCGTTCGGATTTCTAATGAAGTCGGAGAAGATGATTTCATCCAGGAGGATCAGTTTGATCCTTACAACGCCGGTATAAAGCTTTCAATACAGCCTCACATAAGCAAAGGCGACCAGCTACGTCTTATAATAACCCTGAATCGGACTGATTTTAGAATAACCGAAGAAGTCCTGACATCTGGAAGGCCGCCGGACCAGCTGAGCAGTGATGTTACTACGGTGATTACTGTTCCAGACAGTCACACTATAATACTTGGTGGATTGGAAAAACTAAATCAAAGCAAAGGCGGCAGCAAAGTGCCAATTCTTGGGGATATTCCGCTTGTCGGAGGTTTGTTCAGGGGAGTCGCAAACAGCGACAATCAAAGCAGGCTATATGTTTTTGTTAAAGCCCATATCATAAGGCCGGGCGAGGAATTTGCCGGTAGCGATATTGAAACTGTTTCGGCGAAGAATCGCCAGACATTTGAGAAATATGAGAAAGAGATGCAGGAACACGAAGACTGGCCGGGAATTAAGCCTCAACCCATAGACCCGGTAAGAGTTCTCGAAGACGACTGACATGGAAACTGATAGTCGTTAGGCAATGGTGTTTGGCCGGAGAGCGAAATGGGCGTGAAACTTAAGACTAACGGCTATATACTAACGACTATATGAAAGAGTTGCTGATACAAACCGCTAAAAGTACCGGTCTTGTCGATGCGGATAAGCTTTCCGATTTTATCGAGAACAACCAGCAGCAGAATGTCCGTATCGATGAGCTTCTGCTGCGCTGTCCGTATTTTACGGAAGAGTCGATTCTTAGGCTCTTTGCAGCGGCTTTGGGGCAGGAGTATTTCGAGGAGATTCCCGCCAAGGAAGTTCCCTCTGAATTCATCGAGGCGGTACCCGCGACGTACGCCCAGCATCACTACCTGATAGGTATAAGGCGTGAAGGCGATAATGGTGAACTGACGGTTGTTCTATCACGGCCTTTAGATATCAAGCTGCTGGATAATGTTTCGAAGATGACTCATATGCCGGTAAAGGCGGCGGTGGCAACTCGCACGGCGATTACTTCGGCCATCGACGTTGCCTACGAGCAGAGGACAACAGTAATTGAAGAGGTAGCCGAGGAGCTGGATTCTCAGAATATAGACCAGTTGGCGGATGAGGTGGCTGCGTCGGATGATTTGCTCGATGTTGTGAATCGACCGCCGGTGATTCGGCTGGTAAATGACATTTTATTTCGAGCACTACAGCTAAGAGCCAGCGACATCCATGTCCATCCCTATGAAGCGAAGATTCAGATAAGGTACAGGATTGACGGAATTTTGTATGATACGCTGAGTCTTAATCGAAACGTATTGTCTCTGATTATATCCCGTATCAAGGTTATGGCAGGTATGGACATCGCCGAGCGTCGGATGCCTCAGGACGG
>CAZNXD010000047.1:1474-10009 GCA_964576935.1 uncultured Pirellulales bacterium
CAGGACGGCAGGTGCAGCGTCAGGCTTGGTCAGCGCGAGGTTGATTTGCGTGTCAGTACTGTGCCGACCAGCTACGGCGAACGGGCGGTATTGCGTATTCTGGATAAGAGCACCGCGCTGTACGGACTTGACGAGCTGGGGCTGTGGAAAGAAGATTTGGAACGGTTCGATTCAATGCTTAGCCGAACGCATGGAGTGATTTTTGTGACGGGCCCGACCGGCAGCGGCAAGAGTACTACGTTGTACGCATGTCTGCAGCGGATGAACTCGGCTGAGAAGAATATAATGACCATCGAAGACCCGATAGAATATCAGCTCGAAGGCATTAGCCAGATGCAGGTGGCCAGCAAGAAAGGAATGAACTTCGCCAACAGCTTAAGGCACGTCTTGCGTCAGGACCCGGATGTGATAATGATCGGTGAGGTCAGGGATGTTGAGACTGCGCGAATGGCGATACAATCTTCTCTAACCGGGCATCTGGTTTTCAGTACACTGCATACGAACGACTCGGCGGGCGCGATAACAAGACTTCTGGATTTCGGAGTTGAGCCGTATCTGGTGAGCTCTTCACTGATTGCAGTGCTGGCCCAGCGCCTGGTCAGGAGGATATGCCCGGACTGCAAAGCTGAATATGAGCCGGATGCTCGTGAGCTTAGAGAGCTTGGCTTGCTTGATGTTGGCGGTGGCGCAGAGCATAAATTTTATACCGGCACCGGCTGTGACCGGTGTTTCCAGACGGGCTATCGCGGCCGAACCGGCGTCTATGAGTTAATGCTGATAAGCGAAGATATTCAGGAGTTTGTGTACAAAAGTGAGAGCGCCGGCGCGATAAAAAGAATAGCGCTAAACGCTGGTTTGCAAACCCTTCGGATGGACGGGGCACGAAAGGTAATGGCGGGGATTACGACCATTGCCGAAGTGCTTCGAGTCACACAGGCCGACGTTATGTAACAACAATTTTGTTTTTAGTTTTGAATTTTGAGTTATTATTGTGCCTCGATATCATTACACAGCAATAGCGGCGGACGGCAAAAAGGCCAAAGGGTCGATAACGGCGGAAAGTGCCTACGCGGCGAGGAAGCAGCTTCGCATAAGGAATATACACCCGACATCTGTTACGGAGGTAAGCAGTCGTGCCGAAAAGAGCGGCAGGGTGTTCTCCTTATTTCGCAAGAGCAGCAAGACTCAGTTAATAGATTTTACCAAGCAGATGGCGACTTTGCTCAATTCGGGCATCAAGCTGACCGAGGCGTTGTCGGTCATGATTTTGCAAAGCTCCGATGCCAGATTCAAAGCGGCGCTCAGTGATGTCCGTGACAGAGTTGTTACCGGCGAGTCGCTAACCGATGCACTTAAAGATTACAGTGATTATTTCGATGTGATTTACATCAGCATGGTTAAGGTTGGCGAGGTAACAGGCTCGCTGGGGCCGAACTTTGCCAGTATAGCCGGATTCATGGAGAAACGTCAACGGGTCGAATCAAAGGTTATTACTGCGATGGTTTATCCCATTGTTGTGACTATTTTTTCGTTTGGCGCAATGATATTTTTGACCACAGTGGTGATTCCAAAGATTGCCGAGCAGATCAGAAATACGGGAAATGAGCTGCCCTGGATAACAAGGCAACTTATGCATGTGAGCTACTTGCTGACAAGCTGGTGGGTTATTGTGGTAATTGCTGTTATAGTCGGCTCTGTATGGGGAATCAGACGTTTTGTGAAAACCGAAAGAGGTGCTTATTTGCGTGATAAAATGCTGCTTTCTCTGCCGACATTCGGCCCTTTGATAAAGCAGCGAGTAGTTTCACGGTTTGCCTCGACGCTTTCGGCACTGCTTGGTTCCGGACTGGCTATGGCCGAAGCTCTCAGGGTGGTGGCTGAAGTTACAGGTAATAGTCTAATGAAACGGGCGATTCAGCAGTCACGCGAGAGGATTTTAGCCGGTGCTGATATTGCTACGCCGCTGCGTGACAGTGGAGTGATTGACCCTGCGATTGCGCACATGGTGACGGTCGGAGAAAAGAGTGGTGAGTTGGAGAAAATGCTGCAGAATATAAGCGATGACCTTGAGTCATCGACTGATGTGGTTATCGATAGGCTAAGCGCCGCGCTTGAGCCTTTGATAATTATATGTCTGGCGGCAATGGTTGGAATTATTGCGATTGCGACCTTACTGCCGATATTGCAGCTTTCGTCTGATACCTTTTAGTATTTGAAAGGAGTGCAAAAAAATGAAGAGAACCAACAGAGAATCGAGAAAGGCAGGACGCGGTTTTACAATTGTTGAGTTGATGGCGGTGCTCATAATATTGGGATTGCTGGCGACGGTAGTAGCGGTCAACGTCGTAGGCAGAATCGATAAGGCTAAAGTTATTTCGACCAAGACAAGCCTGAAGAAGCTTCACAGCGCTGTTCTTGCATTCAAGCTGGACACTGGAGAATACCCGAGTGAAGAAGCCGGACTTTTAGAGCTGGTGGAACAGCCCAGTGATGTTGAAAACTGGCAGCCGGGTGGTTATCTCGAAACTACGGATGTGCCAAATGACGGCTGGGGCAGAGAATTTATTTATGAACGTTATCCCGAAAGCGGCAAGCCGTTCCGGGTAGTCAGCTATGGCGCCGACGGTGAAGAAGGTGGTGAAGATTACGATGCCGATCTGTCCAGTACAGACGCGAATTGACACGAAGCACCGGCGGGGCTTTACGCTGGTCGAAGCGATGATTGCCCTTGTGATAGCATCGCTTATGGTCGGTATGGCAATGCTCAATCTGCGGGGGATTTTTATAAGGAGCACTTTCAAAGGACAGGTGCATGATTTTGTTTCTACGATGCAGGCAGCGGTTCGCTCCGCGGCCGAAACCGGCAGAAGATATGAAGTAATAATCGATTTGGTTGAACAGGTGTATGTTCTTCGCGAAATTACCTCGCCGGATTTGGCGGAGGTTTTAGAAGAAGAGATAATCGTCGAGAATGAGTTTGGTGACAATTGCCAGGTTGTGTATGTCTTGTTTGATGATTTGGTCGAGACCGATGAAGACCATCAGATAGCCAAGTTTCGAGCGGGAAAGACCGGCTGGCAAAACGGCGGCAAGATAGTGCTGCTGGACAGAGATGGTAATCCCTATACGGTTGTGGTTGACAGAATGAGCCGGGTTGTCAGATTAGAAATTGGCGAGATAGATATATTGATGCCGAAACGCAAAGATGAAGTGCCGTTTTAAGAATAACTTGTTTGATAGAAACCGGTCCAGCGGCTTTAGCTTGATCGAAGCGGCTGCTGCTCTTGTGATACTTGGACTTATATGTTCTGGGGTACTGGTAGTTATTAACCGGGCTATGGCGGCAACGGTGGATTCTGTGCAGCGGATGCATGCGTTTGAAGTCGCACGAGAGAATATGGAGAGGGTACTTGTTTCCGACAGCGTCTCTGAGAAAGTTGAATACGGATATAGTGAAAAGTATCCGGAGATTCGATGGACGACAAAAATCGAGACTTTCTATGAGCCGGTCGACAACAAGATGTGGGTTCAGGCGATTTGCTCGGCTGAGTATGTGGATTCCAGGGGTGAGCCTGCGGAAGTGGAGCTAACGCATTGGCTCACTAAGCTGAGTGACAAACAAGCCGAAAAAATTCTTGCCGACCGTGGACAGATGCAAAAATTTTTGGACCTGGGCCGCTTAATAGGCGATTTTTTGGGCTTTCCGTTTGAAGAGGACGCAAATGGCCTCTAATCGGTTTCGAAATACAGGTTTTTCATTATTAGAGTTGCTGGCGGCGCTTGTGATAGGCACGACGGTATTGGTTGCGGTAATCGGTGTTTATAACCGGATGCAGGCTTCGGCCCAGACGCTCGAAAGAAAGCTTGCAGGAGGCGGTCTGGGCGACGAGATTCTCCAGCGTATCGCAGAAGACCTTGACAAAATAGTGGCCCCTGTCTCCGATTCCAAAACCGCGGACACGAGCATCTCAATCAAGAATAAATATGACCACTTGTATCATTCGGCCCAGCTTGTCATCACACGGACCTATTATAACAGCAGGGACAAAAAGCAGACGTTTGAACGGATAGTTTTGCAGAGCAATTATGATTACGATACCGACGGCCTTGTGCTCTACAGAAGCCATTCGGGAATAGTCATCGAAGATATATTGCTGGATTCGGATTCGGAAAAAGATGACTGGGAGAAGGAGCTTTTTATTCCAATAGCGGCGGGGCTCACCTACTTTGCAGTAGAGGTTCCTAAGGGCGACAAAATGCTGGAATCATGGACAAGCTCGTCTTTGCCGGGAGGTGTTGTCGTAACGCTGTCATTTGCCGAGCCTTTCCAGGCGGTTGACGGGAGCCTCGTATTTGAAGATACGGACAAGCTGAGCCGTACAATTGCAATCGACAGAACCAGGCAAATTAAGTTCGTTTATGTACCGCCTGAATTTGACCAGAACGACCTTATGCTGGATATAAATGACTTGGATATGAATGACCTGGATGTAGGTGACTTGAATCTGGCTGATCTAGGCTTATTGGGTGACGATGATTTTGATATAAACGATTTCTAAAAGAGATGATTTTTTATTGTAAAAATCTGATGCACAGTTCAAGGCAGCGCGGCGTCGTTTTGATGGTCGTTCTGGTGTTGCTTGTAGTTCTGTCGATGTTGGGTTATACACTGAGCGCAAAAGTTTCTGCTCAGCTTCATCGTCAGCAGTATATGATTGACTATCAAGCTGCTCAGTACGCTCGTGATTCAGCGGTAAAGTACGCCCTGTCAACTTTGGCTGATATGAATAGCCCGGAACTGGTTGCACATCCAAATGAACCGGATTTTTCTGACATGTTTCTCATGACTGAGACCGAGTTGCGAGAGGTACTGTCGGATTGGGCCGAGCGCATCACAGCCGAACAGGCTCAGAAATACATGAAGCTGAAAATAGATTTGTCAGCCGATGTAAATGGTTTCAGTGGTTTTAACGATATTAACGACATCAATGATTTGACTATGCTCGAGACCGCAGGTGTGGATTTTAATGATGCGAATCTTCTTGAGATACCCGGGCCTTATGAGGCAAAATGGCCGTTGATTACCCCAGCTGTAGAGCTCAAAGTCGGAACAGCATCAGTTACAATCGAACTTCATGACGAAAATGCCAAGTATCCGTTGGGCTGGGCGATGCTTAATGAGCCGGAGATTCAACGCGAAGCTAAGGCGGGATTTGATACGTTTTGTGAATGGATGGATGTTAACAGTACAACCGTAGAAGAACTGGAAGACCAGTTGGCTCAGCTCAATAAGAAAAAGCAGTACAAATTAGCGTTCGAAGAAATAAAGCAGGTAAAAAAACAGAAGGTTAAGATTCCCTCACGTTCGAGAAGAACACGCCGTAGCCGCAGGAAGCCGCAGACTCGTACCAAGACGACTGTTACGAGGATACCAGCCACAGTGCATCTTATGGATTTTGTAAAATTGTTTAACAGCTCTTTGATTGACACCGAGACTCTCGCCCGGCCTACTATAGCCAGTGATGACAGAAAGGAATCGGCGCTGAGGTATATTGGTTTGTGGGGTTCGAACAAGGTCAATATCAACAGTGCGCCTCGGCAGGTCCTGGAGGCGGCATTTGTATTCGGCGGTGACGCCGATAGAATAGCTCAGGAGATTATTGAAAGAAGGCGTATCAAACCTTTTGAGGATGTCAATGACCTGAAGCGGTCATTATTCCGATACTCAGGTTCTATTGAAAAATGCAAAGATTTTATAGTCGCACGCAGTGATTTCTTTACAATTAGAGTGATAGCGGTCAGCGGTGTGGCCAGGGCTTCTGCTGTTGTGGTGGTTAGAAGAACAGGAAAGAAGTACCAGAAGATAGCGGTACTTGCCGGCTGACATTTTTGTTGAGGTTTAAACTTTGGACGGTCAGAACATATTAGGAATATATCTAAGTGCCGATAGCGCCACAGTGGTGTGTCTGGATTCACGAGGGCTCCGCGCTAAGATGCTGGACTGTTTTAGTGTCTCTGTCGAATCTGACCAGCAGCAAAGCCAGCCGGATTGGCATGAGCTGGTCAGCCTGGTTGGGCAGCAATGCTCGAAAAGGGAACTTACCTTTTCCGAAGTGGCGGTAGCTTTGGACTGCACGATATTTATGCAGCATGATGTGCATAGCAGTTTCGATTCGGCGAAGCAGATTGCCGCGACCGTTCGGTTCGATGCCGAAGAAGCGCTTGCTACAGATGTAAGTGATGTAGCTATCAGCTTTGAAGTGATGACAAGCGGCGAGGAAGGCTCTGAACTTAGCGTTTTTACAGCGCAGAAGAAGATATTGTCGGAAATCACAACCGCACTTGCTGGCAGTAATCTTGACCCGGTTAGTATCGAGCCGGATGTGATTTGTCTTTCCCGGCTTGCTCGTACAAGGCTGAGCACATCGATGGCGCAAAGCGATGAGTCGCTTTTCACCATGCTCTCTCGTCGGAACGGTTACTTTATAGCGGCCGGTTCCAGACGGTTCGAGAGAACATTTCTAATCGGAGCCGAGCAAAATCGAACGGACCTGCTCACCAGACAGGTGCCGGTGACGACAGCCTTGCTTGGGGCAGGCGAGCAAATCAATCGGCTTGAAGTATTGGATTCGAATAACTCTGTTGATGTTTCACAACTTAAGCAATCACTCGGTATAACAACAGAGCAGATTGATTTGGCCCGGCGTGAATTGGCGCAACAACAGCAGTTGGACGACTGTGCCAACATAGTTGAGTTCGCAATTGCTTACGGCGCGGCGATTGGTGAGGCGGACAAAGAGCAAACAACAAATTTCCGCAACGACTATATGCCCTATATGGGAAGAAAGAGACGCCTTGAGAAGACGTTGAAGTTTGTCAGCATCTCGGTTATCGTGATATTAGTTGCGCTCGGTTTGAATTTGCAGATGCAGCTGGTACAAAAGAACAAACCAATCAGACAGTTGCGTAAAAGTCTGGCTGAGGACTATTCAGCGATTATGCTTGGCAAGAAGATGTCCGGCAGCACGACCGAAGCGGTCAGGAAACTCGGCGGTGAGCTAAGGCGGATTAAAAGCATAAAGAGTGGTCAACTGAGCAGCACAGGTGAGGGAGGGGTTTCGGTTAAACTTGCCCTGATACTTGAAGCGTTCAACGACAGCGCTAAGCAAACCAATCTGAATATCGAGAAGATTTCGGTAACTGCAAAGAATATCACAATCACAGGTGACACATCCAGCCGGTCTAACACTCTTAAAATGCTCCAGGAAATAAAATCGCGGATGGCGGTGCAGCAGGAACGATTAGGCAGCAAAGATAATCGTGATACATTCAGTATAACGGTTGTACCGAAGACACGGGAAAGATGATAATGAAAGATATATTCCGAGAATCGGCTTTTTACTATATCGCGGTTCCGGTAGTTATTGCTATTTGGCCGTTGCTGGTTTGGCAGGCATATCTGCCTCGTACAGCAAAAAACTGGCAGGCCGAAGAAGAACGATTCAATGAGGCTCAGGGTTTGATGAATCAGATACTTGATTTGGACCGCGAGCGGCTCGACTTTAGAAACACAGAGGGCAAAGACAAGTTTGACTATACTGTAGCTGTAGACGCAGCTGCACGTAAAGTGGGAATACCTGCGGCTAAGTATACTATCAGTTCCAAGCCAATTCGTGGAAGCGGGCGAAACAAGACTCAGGATTGTCAGGTAGGCATCAACGAGGTCGATATTGTACGCTTTTCCAGGTTTCTATCTAATATTCAAACGACATGGGCGAGTTTGCAATGTGAGAAGGTCACGCTGACCAGGAAAAAAGGATTGCCGGATGCCTGGAAAGTGGACATGACTTTCAAATACTATTACTGAGTTTCTAGGCTGGTCTTTATCGGGCATTGTACAATTCTGAGGGGTAACGAGCTAAAAAACAGCTATTTTAAGTCCCAGCATACTATATATTGTGTATTACCCAGTTTGTGCAGCTTACCTGCCGAAACCGGATTTCAACGATGAGATAGCAATATTGTGATGAGGCTTTTTCAGCATTGATATAAGGGATTTCCTGGGCTCGATACGTAAACATTTACCCTAAAACCAGTTAGATGAAGTGTAAACTTTTCTAAAGTTTTCTCGGCAGCGGTGTCGATAACAACATTGTTAAGCGTGATCGGGCCTCTTAAAGGATTTCGGGGGCATACAAGATATAGTAGTTATAGGCCGTTAGGCGAGAAAAAGGATTGGGTAGCTGGCGGTGACGGAGCAAAGTAACAACCATGCCAAGTTCCGACTACACAGAGCGTTTGGAAGCGGAGAAAGAATGCTCCAGGGCCGAATACTTCGGCGAGAACCTGGTTGCTGACAATGACTTTCTAATTGAGCAAATCCTTGAGAATGTTAATAGCACACCGTTAGGCCAAGTTTTAAAGAGAGTAGCCTCTCTGCCTGAAGTAAGGCAGAAGAAGGTGCTTGATGTACGGCGCAGCCTTGCTGATGGTCAGTATGATTTGAATGATCGTTTGGATATGGCTCTTGATAAG
>CAZNXD010000048.1:0-9797 GCA_964576935.1 uncultured Pirellulales bacterium
CTCTTTGGCTTAACCAACCCGGCTCTTGCAATAATTCAGTGGGGCTTTGCCACTGTGATAATTTTGCGCGAGGTATATGTAACGGTGTTGCGACATATCGCAGAGGCACGGGGAGTCAATTTCGCCGCTGTCTTTTCCGGCAAGCTCAAAATGTTTCTGCAATCCTTCGCCATCGGCACCGTGCTTGTAAAGATGGCGCATGTCCAAACAGCTCAATGGGGGAATTGGTTCACCGCGGCTATCTACATCGCAACTGTGGTTGTAACGGTCGTCTCAGGTCTGCGTGCCACTCAGCGGAAGAGCTGGCGGCAGGTAACCGAACAACAATCCCAGTCAGCTTCGTGACATAGCCGAACGCACCAGGCCGACGAACATCGGCTGAGGATTAAGCGGCCGGGATGTTAAACACGGATGGGCCTGTGTCGCGATAAAATACGGATGGTCCGGCAATTCGAGTATCTGCATAATAGGTTGATTCGGTGCTTTACCTGAAAAGACTAATCCGTGTGATTCGAGCTTCTCAATATATCGGGGGTCAACTTCATAGCGGTGACGAAAACGCATACGGACCGACTTGGCATTTCCGAAAAGCTCAGCAGCTTCGGTATTGGGTTTTATCTCGATGTCTTTTCCACCAAGCCGCATATTGCCGCCGAGACCTTCAATCTTTTTTTGCTCCGGCAGTATATCTATAACAGGCTCCGAGCAGCCCGGCTCGATTTCGTTACTGTTGGCGTCTTTCAGGCCGCAGACGTTCCGGGCAAATTCGAGCACAGCCATTTGAAAACCGTAACAGATACCCAGATACGGTAAATTGTTTTCACGGGCGTATTTTATGCAGAGGATTTTGCCTTCGGTGCCGCGTGTGCCGAATCCGCCGGGCACGATTATTCCATCGACCTGGTTAAGCTGTTCTGCAACATTCGAATCTGTAATGCCGGTCGTATCAATCCATTTGATACCAACCTTTGTCCCTAATGCAATACCGGCATGTTCGAGCGAGTTAATGATAGAAGCATAGCTGTCTCGAACGGAAGTGTACTTGCCGGTGATGCCGATGGTTGTTTTTTTCTTAGCCGCTTCGAGCTTGTCGGTAAAGTCGCACCACCTCGCCCAGGCCTTACGCTCAGCAGCTAAATCGATTCGGTCTTCAATCTTCAATAACCGCAGCACTTCAAAATCAAGCCGCCGCTGCCTGAGCATCGCCGGTATCATATATACACTGGCTGAATCAGGGACACTAACTACCCGCTCGACCGGCACGTTACTATAGACGCTGATTTTCTGGCGGACCTTTTCGGTAACGGCTCTTGCGGCCCGGCAGGCAATGATGTGCGGCTGAACACCTAATTGCATGAGCTGTTTTATACCGAGCTGAGCTGCTTTGGATTTTTGTTCACCTAAGATCTTCGGTTCCAGAATATACGTCAGGGCAACGAAACAACTGCTGCCGGGGCCCTCTTCATAAGCCAGCTCTCGCATGGCCTCTATGAAGTAGGCATTTTCCAAATCGCCTACGGTGCCGCCGATTTCAACGAATACCATATCCGCGCCGGAATCAAGAGCAAGCTGACGCAGCTTGAGCTTAACCTCGCCGGTGACATGAGGAATCATCTGAACATCTCTGCCAAGGTAATCGCCGTGACGTTCCTTATAAAGAACCGAACTGAATATCTGGCCGCTTGTGGCAAAGTTCGCCTTGCTTAGGTCCATATCGAGCATCCGCTCGTATGTGCCTAAATCCATATCGCATTCCATCCCGTCGTCGAGCACGAAGACCTCGCCGTGACGGAACGGATTGAGCGTGCCGGAATCAACATTCAAATAGCCTTCCAGCTTAATAGGTGCGACTTTTAGACCTTTATCCTGCATGAGCTTGGCCAGGCACGACGAGAATATCCCTTTGCCCAGACCGCTCATTACGGTACCGAGTACAAAGACATAGCGGCACTTGCCCTTTTTATAGCCCTTCGGTATCGGCGAGAAAAATTCACTCTCGGTTGATGTGTCACTTACCGACGCCAATAAGTCCTTTTCTTTGGTCATAACATTCCTTTTTTAAGTAGTCCCAAATCGGGTTTGATTGGGTTTGTTTTGGCTTTGTTTTTCTTTAAAATCGCCACTTAAGGCTCAAAAAACGCATAAATTGGGTTTGTTTTGCAAAAAAAGTAACCGCGGATTTTACTCGTTCTGCGTCGTGCGTACTGCGTATTGCGTGAAAAATCAGACACGGATTTACACTGATTAACGCTGTTTTTTCTAACAAACTTCTTTTCTTCATGGTCTTCATGTCAAAATATCAGAGGCAGAGGTGCCGGTCATTTTTAACCTGCCCATGTTAACATTTTATTTAACAACGTCGGTATTATACCATATTTTAAACATAAATCAAGCGAAAAGTGCGGTTTTTTCGCAAAAAACGCTGATTCTTTGAAAACTAAACTCAGTTTTTCTTGCCACAGAGAAAAAACAACTTTTTTATTTTTAAGCCACAGAGAACACAGAGTTCACAGAGATTTAAATCTATTTATTTTTCTTTATTTTACTTCTACACAGTTTGTCAAAATCTTCTACTATTTTGTTTATTGCATCACCAAAAGTATCTCCATCTTTAAATTGAATGTTGTAGTCTTTCCAAATAATTTTTTGAATCTCAACAATTTCCTCCTTATCCAAGCCTTTTATAGAATATCTACTGGCCGTAATCAAAAGCTCTTTCACCTTATCTCTCATAGAATTAAATGCTGTAATCGATTCTATTCCAAATCTGGCTCGAAAACGCAACTCTATAGCATAAAGTTTATTAAAAATAGATTGCTTCTCATCGAATCGTCTTCGGATAGTATAAGTGTATTTGTATTTTTCCTTTGAATAGCCATCTTCCAGTTCTGATGGGAATTCAAAATCTTGTAATTCGTTGCTGACTATAAAAATATTGCGAAGATAGGCTATCGCATGCTCTGCTTGATAAAAAAGAACCAATGCCTCTTCCAGTAATTCTGAATTGCGTTTGAATCTATATTCTCGTTTCCAAGTCTCTAATCCATAAAATGCGATGACAACACCGACTAAAGCTGCAATAGCTCCAGCATTTTCAATAATGTATTTGCCAATTGCCATTAAAACATCCAAACTCATTGTTAATATATCCATGTTACAAAAAGCTCCAGATAGAACTGTTTGTCTTTCTCCACAGGAAGAACCGTTTTTCCCAAACCCCCATATTGCCACTCCTGATGCAATAACAAAAAAGATATATGAAACAACCACCAAGCAGATTGCTATCCAACGATATACATTTCCTCTTTTAATTCTCTCATTAGCATATGCATCCTGACACAAGTAGGTAAATCCCGAAGCAACCGCACCCCAAAAAACCCCGACAACAAATAAACCCATCGACCACAGAAGTATTCTGGACACAACAGGGTCTTCCAATTTATTCCAAGTAGTACCGACAAATGCCATCACCGCCACCGCAGCTCCGCCATTTATCATAATAGCGCTCTTAAGGGCACTTTGTGCAGATGTGATTGCCGATTTGAATAATTCCAAGCTGGCCGCATTTTCGGCATCATACTGACGCAAATTGGATTCGTGTTGCATTTTGGTTCGCTCAATATCGCGATTCTGTTCTTCCATTATTCTTTTTTCTCTGTGGCAAAGCGACCCTGCCATAAATGGCAGGGCTAAATTTTTCTTTTATAACGTTTGACAAACTCTGCGTATTGCTGCGGCGTGTCGATGCCGTCGCAGATGTGCTCGACTTTGGCAACGAGAATCGAATAGCCGTTCTCTATAGCCCGCAGCTGTTCGAGTTTTTCAACCTGTTCGAGTCTGCCTCGCGGCAGTTTTGTAAATTTGAGCAGAAAGTCCTTGCGATAGGCATAGATTCCCGGATGCCGCAGATAATTTTCTACAGGCCCAACGCCACTTGCCTGCCGGTCGTAAGGTATGACCGAACGGGAAAAGTAAATAGCGTCTCGCGGCCCTCGGCCCTCGGCCCTCGTAATGACTTTCACGATATTAGGGTCAATGATTTGTTCTTCGGATTGGAACTGGGCGGCAAGTGTGGCCATTGGAGCATCGGGGTTATCTAAAAGAAGCTGGGCCACTGTATCGATGTTTGCCGGGTCGATTGCCGCTTCGTCGGCCTGTACATTGACGATTACTTCGGCATCGATATCGGCAACGGCTTCGGCGATTCGGTCGGTGCCGCTGGCACAATCCCGACCGGTCATAACAGCTTCGGCGCCGAATGAGCCTGCGGCATCAATAATCTTTTGGTCGTCGGCGGCAATAATGACCTTTTCCGGCAGCTTAGCATTGCAGGCCTGCTCATAGGTGTGCTGGATGAGGAATTTGCCGGTATCTTTAGCGAGAACTTTCCCGGGAAATCTTGTCGAGTCGTAGCGAGCAGGTATACAAACTAATACCTTCACTGTATCTCCGGCTCTGGTGCTGTTAAGGACAACCAATTAAGTGAAAAGTTTCAGGAACCGGACTTTGCCGGTGAAAATCGACAAAGACCTAAGTCCAACAGGGTACGTATGGTAGAAACAAATCCAGCCGTTGTCAACTGCTCAATTTAAGTTTATTTTCTCGGCGGCTCAATAAGCCTCTTTAAGACTGCCGAACAGGGTAAGCGGGCTTGTCCTGGTGATTCTGACGGTCGCGAACTGCCCGGTGAGCGTCTCCGGGCCGTTAAAGACGACTATCCAGTCCTCGGCCGTTCGACCGACAAGCTGAGGATTATTTTCATTCTCCGCCGAGTCCAGATGGGGCTTTTTGCTCAGGCCTTCCACAAGCACGGTTACCTCTTTATTAAGAAATTCCTCAGCTAATTCGGCGCTCATTTTTTCCTGCACGGAAAGTAATTCTATATTGCGCTGCTTTTTCACCTGGGCAGGTACTGTATCGGCAAGGCTTTTGTCCGCTGTTGTGCCCGGCCGAGGCGAATACTTGAATACGAAGCAGTTCTTGTATCGGGCCTTTTTAACCAGCTCTACTGTTTGCGCAAAATCATCTTCGGTTTCACCCGGAAAACCGACAATAAAATCACCCGCGATTGCAATTAAAGGAACAATCTCTCTGGCCTGATTTATAAGCTCAAGATATTGACCGGCTGTGTAGCGACGGTTCATCGCTGTTAAGATTCTATCCGAGCCGGATTGAGCCGGCATATGCAAATAATTACACACCTTGGGTAAATCAACCATTGCCTGCATTAACTCCCTGAAACCTTCCTGCTGCGGATAGCTGGTTACAAAGCGTATCCATTCGATGCCGTCGATGCCGCTTATCATATAAAGCAAATCAGCCAGCGCATATGTCTTTTCACCGGCAACGCATTTGTACTTATTCACAGCCTGGCCGAGCAGGGTAACGAGTTTAATCCCTTCGCCGGCGAGCCTTTTTATCTGCTCGATGATTTTTTCAGGCGGCCGGGATACTTCCGGGCCCCGAACATACGGCACAACACAGTACGAACAGAAATTATCACAGCCTCGCATCACACGCACATAGGCCTGGCCGGGTATGTCCTTATCCGCCCGGTCATAGACAGATTCGAACTCTTCAAGAGCCGGATTTTCCGAACCAGCCTGTCTTATGTGTTCGGTAACATCAATGACTTGTTGTTTTTCACTCAGGGCCTTTTTTACCAGTTCGGTTATTTGCGGAATTTGGCCCGGCCCGCAAACAATATCGACCGTACCGTCTTGTAAAAGTTCGCTGCCCAGCCGCTGGGCCATACAACCGATGACCCCGACCACCAAGTCGGGTTTACTTTCCTTGATATGCTTTAGATGCCCCAGATGTGAAAAAACTCTCTGCTCGGCATGTTCACGCACCGAACAGGTATTTATCAAAACAACATCAGCTTCTTTGATCCGCTCGGTCAGCGAAAAACCCGACTCAGCCAACGCCGCACTTACCAAAGCGGAGTCGAGCTTATTCATCTGACACCCGAAGGTTTGGACTAATGCTTTCATATTAAGGCGACTATACAGGATTCGTTTTTCAAAATCAAATCAAGCCGTAATCTGCCTGTTCAGCTTGCGCTGCAGGTCTTTGAGGCGGTTTGATTCGTCAAAGCCAAGACGAATAATCGTAAAAGCGGTATTGTTGTGCATCAAAGGCTCTGTCATATCGACCCATTTCGAGCAGGCATCGCCATCGGGCGTGCCCGGTATCGGCGAAAAATCGGCTAACATACCCCGTATGCCTAACGAACCGACAAATCGCATCGATTCTTCCAGCATCTGGATGTCACTATCAGGATGGCCGAGGATTTGATAAGCGGTAATATCATTGCAGTCGGCACCGGCTGATTTTAGACAGTCAACAGCGGCGGCCAGCTCCTGGGAAAAAACTTTTGAGCCGGTCTTTTTCTGCCATTTACTACTGAAACTTTCAAAGCCAAGATAAAACATCTTAAAGCCGGCTCGAACCATCGTTTCGGCAAGTGCTTTCGTTATAAAACGCGCGTTTAGTGCGTTAGGCGTATGAAAGTTCACTTTAATACCGCGCCGCGATACCTCATCCAGAAACGGTACTAAAACTTCATCAGCTTTATACAGCAGCGCATCGTCATAAAAGGCAATATTTTCTGTTCCGCAGCTGGTGAGCAACTCCACCTCGGCGATTGCTCGCTCTAAAGACCGCGGCTTGAAAGAACCATAAACTTTCGGCACCGAGCAATATGTACAATTGTAGGGACAGCCGTCACTGAGCTTCAGCACGCCGGTCTTTAAATCGCCATACGCCTGCCACAAGGCCGGCTGATTCAAATCCGGCTCTACTCCAAGATATTCCCATAGCAGTTCAAACTCACTTCCGGTTAAGATTAAATCAGCACCGAGCGTCTTTGCGTGTTCGGAACATACCGTGACATAGTTTCCACCGAGTATAATCTTGGCCTTCGGCTGATATCTGCGAATATCCTCTATAACTTCCTTAACACCCGGATACCAGTACGTCATAACCGTCTGAACAAAGACATAATCAAATGGGTTAGCCTGATTCAAAAAGTCAACAAACATCTCACGCGCCAGGCCAAACCGCCGAAAAAGTCTTGGAATCCCATACAAAGGTTTGAGTAGCGGGATTTGCTTTTCCTGGAATCTGCCGCGGCCCCATCTGTCTGATTTAAATTTGTCATGCCCGACGACAGACCGATGCCGCCTGTCGAGGTAATCAAACAGGGTAAAATCCGCTTTGCCCCTGAGAAAACCCGCAATAGAAAGCATTCCGTAAGGCTTTAGCCAGAAATCGTAAGCGGCGAAATCATAGATAGGCGGATTGACAAGAAGCACTCTCGGTTTCATCCGGACTATTATACCGAAGCGAAGGCTTTAATGCACGCGGGCGGGAATTGCTTTTGACTTTATGCTTGTATCTGTATCGATGCAGCTTATAGTAGTTTTATCGCGAATTTGGGTACGTGCAATCGCGCAGGATACAGGGAAAGTGGAATTTATAATTTCAGGAGGCAAAACGATGGAACGAATAAAGACAGTAGCACTATTCGGGCTGATGATTCTGCTCACGGCAGGATTATTCGGTTGCGGCAAAAAGGCCGATGAGAACAAGCCAATAGCCGACGTCGAAGCCGAGGCCGAAAAAATGGACGTCGCCAAGCTCAGACAAAAAGCTCTTGCCTACAAAGATGCTATGGTTGCCAAACAAGACGAAATAAAAAAGATTTCCGCCAAGTTACAGGAGCTGGGCATCGCCAAGTCACTCACAGACGAGGCTAAAGGGCTAAAGGCAGATATGGATGAACTCAACAAATCTGTCTTAGCTCTGATGGACCGCTTTAATATATACTATAAAAAGCTAAAAGAAAAAGGCGGCGACATCTCAGGCCTTAGTTAGTAAACGCCTAAAATAGACCAATAAAACTTCTGCCCGTCCGACAATTCCTGCTCCATAATTGACAGGTTGTCTTTAACCAACGGCGCAGATTAAATCATCTGTGCCGTTTTTTTATTCCTTTTAAGCCGATTATTGACACAGCACCCAAATCCGTTTAAAAAGGCTGACACATGCGTCGTGTTTACTAAAGGAAGCCCTGAAGGATTTTATCATGGCGGTTGAAGTAAGGTTGCCCAAATTCGGCCAGACAATGGAAGATGGAACGATTGTAAACTGCCTGGCCAAGGTCGGCGATAAGGTCCAGAGAGGTGACGTGATTTTTGAAATCGAGACCGACAAGGCAACCCTCGAGATGGAATCACCCGGTGATGGATTCGTAAAACACATCCTCATCGAGCAGGACCAGACGGTGCCCGTCGGCCAGGTAATAATGCTCCTCGGTAAAGAAGATGAAGAGGTTAAGGCGCCGCCAGCGGTGAAAACAACACAGGCTCATGAGAAAACTGTCTCAGCAGAGCCCGCAAAGACCGAATCAGTACTCCCTGTCGAGACCAAGGCCCAGCCGCAGACCGAATACAAGCTGGGGCAAACCGTCCCGTTAACTCGGCTGCAAAAACTCACCGCACAGCGAATGCTCCAGTCCAAGCAGCAGATTCCCTGTTTTTATCTCACGGTAAAAGCTGATGTCACCGAGCTGGTTGAGTATCGAACGAAAATCAACCAAAGCAGCCAGGTTAAAGTCGCCTATAACGATTTTATCATTCGAGCAGTGGCAACCGGGCTTGAGAAATTCCCGATAATGACAGGCCGGCTTGACGGTGAAGCCCTCAAGCTGGCTGATAGTATAAATATAGGTTTGGCAATAACCGTACCCAGCGGCCTGGTTGCGCCGACAATTAAGGACACTAACAAAAAAGATGTAATTCAGATAGCCCGTGACAGCCAGGCCCTGATTGAAAGAGCGCAAAACAGCAAGCTCTCACTCGAAGATTTAGAAGGTGCCTGTATCACGGTTAGCAACCTCGGCGCCTATGGCATTGAAGCCTTCATCCCGATAGCAATTCCGGGCCAGTGCAGCATTCTGGGCATCGGACAGATAATCGACACGTTGATGCCGAACAGCGGTGACTTCGTAATTCGCAAATTAATGACCATGACGCTCTCGGTGGACCACAAGGTAGCTAACGGCGCTTATGCAGCACAGTTCCTGGACTTCGTAAGAAAGCTGCTCGAAGACACTACAAACTTTGAATGAACCTGTTTCTCCCGCCCCGACAATAAAATAAACATTCAGCAATCCCAAACCATGTTCTATTAGCTACTCACTCCTTCTGCGACCTTCTTGTAAAGAAGGAGCCTGTAGGATTTGTATTTTTTAAACGCTTCGCCTGTTCTCTGCCCGCTAAAATATTTCCGTTCGACCTTCTCAAATTTCTTCCTGTACCTCCATCTTAGAAATTTAAGAATAAGCGGATTTCTGCTCTGCAAAAAGCGAAGGCCTGCATCTGCAGCCGGTCGAACCACGTTCTGCATCACGTCATTCATCAAATCCATATTGGGCGCGGTTTGCTCGGTGATATCAATGTCCTTGAGCTGCTGAAAGGCAAATGTGGACATGCGGTCGTAAAACCTGTCCAAATTATGACCGCCGCTCATGACACTTTTGCCTTCGACGGTCTTTCGAAAGATATCACATATCAACATATAACCGCCGTCATTTAGAATCCTATAACTATTCGAGATGGCCTGAACCTCATCTATATACTGAAAACTCTCGCAGAACAACGCCATATCATAACGATTATCAGTTTGAAGCTCCTCATAGGGACATTCGAATATCCGGCTTTTGCCTTGCAACAGTTCACCGGCACGTTCTCTCAGATAAGGGTCCGGGCAGACACAATCCACCTTGTATCCCA
>CAZNXD010000049.1:0-9589 GCA_964576935.1 uncultured Pirellulales bacterium
CTGGAAAGTAAAATGATCTTATGGACCTGCTCCGGCATGCATGATCCATAAGAATCTACAAAATATACGTAATCAATTTTGTCTGCTGCACTTTCGAGCTCACCGCATATACTATCAAACAAAGATGTGTCTTTGATAATTTTATGAAGATACATTATGTTCAAAGTGACATTGAAACCAGCGCGTTTTACTACTCTGGCTAAATCTATTCCAGATTGAATCTGGTCGGGCGGGATGGCAAACCTTACCAGTTCAATTAAATCTTGACAACCATCGAGAATTGTGACGACATCTTCAACGCAAAATTCTTTCGCATTAAGCATTAAAGCAAGAGAGATTTTACCTTTGGCCCATTTATGTAATTTTTTGATTGTACTAGTAGGCAGATAGTAATATTCACCAAAATATTTATCTTTGACATGGCTCCTATAGCCAACCTCGATAATATTTACCGGCAAAGTTACAATATCATTTAAATATTTTATTACCAGATTTTTGTCAAAATCCCAGTCTGTATAATAACCTCCATCTCTAAGTGTGCAATCTAGAATTTGCCAAGTCATATCAATCAACTCCTTTTAAAAGAGCAGTAATCAGAAATTGTTATTTTGTAACATCTTCATACTTCATCCTTCGAGCAAAATCCATAATTCCGCCATCAGTTAAATTCACTAAATTTACTCCTATACGTAAACAATACTTCCCAATCATGTCCCATCTCCGCAACGAATTGGACATCATTGATAAATCTTTATATAAAGAACTGAAGTCCTTGGTTTTATTTTCAGGATTAGTCCCATAGAAATGAGAATCTCTTTGAGTCAGCTCGTAACACAATCCATTACCGTCAACTCCTAAAAAATATATATCGCTCACTCCCATATAGATCGCAGCCAAAATACCTTGCTCCGCAACAGCGCCCCCGACACCTATGGTTGTCAAATCAATCTTCCCTCTAAAATACGGTTGGATAACTAAGTTCTGACAAAGCCAATATATCTTATACTTCTTTTTATATTCTTGAATTTGAGGAAGGTTATACCATGCTCCCTTCAGAAGGAATGTTACATCAGGATTCTTTGCCGCGACATCATCAAGAAATGTTAGTGGCCACTCGCCAGTGGCCATCTTAGGGTCGATGAATATATGATATGTCGGCTTTATTAAAGCATAGTCTTTATGAAGAAATGCACGGTTTACAAAAAACGTAACTTCATTTTGTAAAAGCTTTAAATTTTGCCGCTTTATAGATGGCCCATTGCCAACAACAAACGCTCTACTTCCCTTATGCCTATCTTTTAGCTCGATATTTTTCAATAAGCTATGTCCTTTTCTTCCCCCATTCAAAACATATCTCAACCTGATCCCACAATTATGGATAGCAAAAAAAACATCATCCCAATAAAATTTTAAATCCCAACTGTTAACTTTTCTTCTCATAAAGATATCATGTTAGTAAGGCATTTAAGATCAATTGTGAAGAAACTTGTACTTATAACCATCCAATTCTTTATATAGAATCGCGTGGTATTGCACTAAGTGCGGAGCAATGATACACAGCTTATATTTTGATTTCATATTAACAGTGGCTCTTAACCTATACGCATAGATGTTTTTTTACATCGGAGAGGGATAATAGCGGGGCATTTTCAGTGTAAGGCTTGAAAATGAAATTATTTACGTATTTTTCCTGACCCTTATGGTTTTGCTCAAGGTCTGTTTTTTGATAATGCTCAATGGAAAAATCGGTGAGCGGATGTAGTTCGTTGTGATGCAGGAAAAACCCTTTGTATCCACAGGCAATAATTTCCTCAAAAACAGTATTTATTGGAAATGAAAGATGTCTCTGTTCGATTTCAACGAGCATTATTGGCCGCCACTTGAGGATAGTGCATTTCGCTCCTCTGATAACGTCAAGCTCATGACCTTCAACGTCAATTTTTATAAAATTTACATCTGCGAAGTTATAATCATCTAATTTTCTGATGGGGACCTGAATCGTTTTCTGGTAGGGGAATTCATTCGATAAGCTTGCATGACCATATATTGTCACATCATTTTCAGTAGGTATATTAAGAGTTGCCTCTCCTTCCGCTGAAGACAATGCTGCGTCGTGCACATTAATATTCCGAGCGTTATACGCCTGCAAAATATGTCTGCTGTCAGGAACCGGCTCAAAAGCCTCCACGGCATCGCAGAGCTTCGAAAGGGCATAACTATAAAGTCCGACATTTGCACCAATATCAACAGCAACACCGCCTTTTGTGATTAGCTTTGGCAGCATCAATATTTCTTCATCAATTATGCCGAGCGCCCTGTATTTATAATAAGTGCCGGGCAATTTGTATTTCTCGGGAAGCAATCTAATCATAGAGTTTAAGATACGATTAGTTCCTGCAAATAAAAACCGCTTTAGCATTTACCGGCCTCTATTTTCAGTTTAAAAAGCTCGTTCCTCATTATGTATATGATAAGAATATATATAGCCACAATACTTAGAATTACGTATGATGCTATCAAAAAAGGATTAACTCCCATGAAGATAAGCCTATACCACCAAGTAAATAGCCTTTTTGCGGCATATAGACTGGCTTCTGACGTAGTTGGACAATATCCTGGATTATTCAAATATAGAAATGAACCAAAAACTAAATTCCATAGATTGATAAACAAAGTTCTAATGCTATCCCACCATTGGGAATATTGGGCTGTAAATGTAAGAGCGTATCGCCCCTTATTATCTAGGATATATCCCAATCTGGCATGCCAGTGAGTCAAGGTAGCGCCCAATTGAATAAGAAGACTATAGATGGATATAATGATAAAGAAGGATTTTTTAATTTTATTTTGCATGCCATCAACAGAAAACCAATATCCCATAGGAAGCATCATCAAAGGGGTGATCTCGAGTGTATATCTTGGTCCCCAACACCAAAGTCCATACCATTCTGGTATTTTAGAATTCGCTAAAAGAAATAGAATAATAATAGATAATGTAAAAATACACTCTTTTTTTCTTTCTTTAAAAAAATCTTTCCATCCAAATATTGATAATAACAAAATAGGCGAATATGCAAATATGCTTCCTCCTTTGCTCAAAAGTAAACCTCTTAAGCCGAACATAATACTTTGTGTCGGAGCAAGTTTCGACCATCTTCCGCTTATTATTCCTGAAGCTACGGGTGATAAATAAAAATGGCTTGTGCGTAGCCAATTATAGTACCCCCAAAGAATCAAAAGTGGGAAAAGCCCAAGTAGAAATAGAATAGAAATTCTGAAATTTTTTTGTTTTAGGGTCAAGATAAAAACAAGCATGATTATACAAAATAAAAAAATTAAAGCAAAGTCTCTTGTATTAACAGCTAAACCTGAAAAGACTCCAGAAAAAATTAAATAGTGGGATTTATTTGCTTTCAAAAAGCTAAACATAAAATATAGTGCACTTAACATAAATAACATATTTAAGTTACCTTCGTAGTTTGTAGATGAATATGGAAAAACTAAGGTCAAGAAAGCCAGGCATAATGTTGTATAAAAACAAACTCTCAGGGGTCTTCCTAAAAGAGAAAGAATTGAAAAGAAAACTAAACATGTCAGCGAATTAACAACAATCCCTGTTAGTGCTCCTAAAGAAGACAACAAATAATCTACATTTTTGTCATCATATTTATCAAAAAGTATTTCCGAATATGCAACAGGTACCATAAGTAGGATATTGGTAACACCGTGAGAATCATACCATCGATTATTTATGCCCATTGTATCAATGCCATATAACTTCCCTTCGGTTGATAACGTATGATATGTGACAAGATTTCTTGCTCTTGTAAGCTGATGGTCAGCTTCAATCCATGGTAATCCACTTGCCGAGAGTAGGTATGCAACAACAATTAAGAAAAAGAGAGAACATTTAATTTTAAATATGTTTCTAGTTTTTAACATAACATTTTCCCTAACCCGGCATAGCCAGAACCAAAAAGGTTATTGAAATCATCATTCCCGCAACATAGAATAACGTCATATTATTAACACCCCTTAAAAGAGGAATACTTGCGTCATGAGTCCGTTGCTTACTATGTCCTGATTATCTCAGGAGGCCTTATGCCACAACCTTTCTAAAGGGACTCCACGGTATCGCAGAGCTTTGAAAGGACATAACTATAAAGTCCGATATTTGCACCAATATCAACAGCAACACCGCCTTTGGTAATTAGCTTTGGAAGCATCGGTATTTCTTCATCAAACATGCTAATTACCCTGTATTTATAATAAGTGCCGGGCAATTCATATTTCTCGGGAAGCAATCTAATCATGGAAATTAAGATGCGATTGGTTACTGCAAATAAAAACCGATTTACCATTTGTCAGCCTCTATTTTCAACTTAAAAAAATTGCCATGCGCTTTCATAGACAGGAGCGGCAGCTATTTCCCCGCCACTTCAATTACTCGGCAAAATAAGTACTGCTTTAGCAGAGACCGCATTTGAGGTGCTGCCATTGCAGCGAAAGCAAACGTTGCCAATAATACCGTGGCTAAATATATTAAGGTCATAAGCGGAGACATGCCGGCAGGGAATAGCCAATACGCAAAACCTGAAACGACCAGGATTGCCACTAAAGGCTGCCCCACATCTTCTAAATACCATTTCCACTGTTGTCCCTTAAGTAAGCGGCGATGCATAATCATAATATCAAAAAATACATAGCCGGCATTTAGTACCACCCAGACAATTGCCGCACCTATAGCTTGGTAATAATGAACCATGAAAAACAGTAGCGGGACTAGCAGCAGAATGGTGACAACATTGAAATAAAAGCACAGGCTTGTCCAGCCATACGCTAATTGCAAGGCATACGGCAAGTGTATCAGGCCGTTGAAGGCAACGCCAATAACCAAAAGTGTTACCAGTACATGTGTGTTTTGTGCTACAGTAGAGTCACTGGTCCAAAGCAGCATTATTTCGTATGAAAACATTGCAAGAACTAATGCGACGGGCAATATGACTATCGACACCAGCTGGCATGCGCGATGATAAGTCCGAATCAAACCTTCTCTGTCATTGAGTTCGACAAGTTGTGAAAACCGTGGAAACAATGCCATATAAATAGGCCCAAAGAAATTAGCAAGAGCGGATGCTGCTGTGATGGCCAACATGTAGTAACCGTAAATATTCAGCGGCAGCAAAGCACTTAATAGTATTTTATCCAGTTGAGATAAAAGCACCCAGGTAATCGAAGCACCCATTACACCTGCCGCAAAACGCCAGACCGAATGAAGCAACTGCTTATCAAAACGGGCTTTCCGGTCGCCTTTCGGGAGACTGTGCCATAATGCCAAAGCCATCATTGTAGTGCCGGAAAAACTGATGAATATCTGCCACACGAAGAAAGCTTCAATTGTGGGCGAGGCTAACCATAATATCAGCACTGCACCGGCGCCGCGCAATGTTGCCAGTCCAGAAGTAAGCACATTGAACATTACCTGACGCTGGAGCCCTATCAGGCCGCTTCTGTAAAAACTCAGGGGCCACTGGAAAGCTATTGCCACGCCTAACAAAATAAGAGACCGCTCTACGGTTTCTACCGATAGATTCTCAGCGTTTATCCAGTTGTGGGAAATGAATTTTGATAACGACAACACTATCACGCCAATCAATACCGCTATTCCCAAATAAATAACTTCCAGGGTCCTTAATAAGTCTCTCATTTTTAGCCTGTTTTCGATGCAGGCTGAGTAGCGTGCCAATTCACGATTAATGGTAGAGCTCAAGCCCAAATCCAGTATTCCAAACAAGGCAAGTAAAGAACCAAAAAATCCAATCAGGCCGTAAGCTTCAATCCCAAGAAATTTAATATACAAAGGGATGAAAGCAAGGGACATAAGAGCACACCATGCTTTACCTGCGTAATTTGCAATAATGTTTAATTTAAGCTGCGACATTTAATCGATCAAACCGCTCTGTTCAATACCTTTATAGAACCGGAGCATCCGAGGATATCATCGATAATCCTGTGTATCTTATCTTCAAATGCGGGGTAATAAAATTTATCGATTCCTGCATTGAGACCTCTGGGACTCTTTAGTGCACTTATAATTCCCCGCTTAATGTCGTCCTTGTTATTCGGGTCGACCTGAATTATCAATTGTTTCGCATCGGGGTCATTTGCCTCGGATTCATCTTCGAGTCGACAACCGACGACAGGAACACCGCAAGCCAATGCCTCCAGAAAGACAAAGCGATATGGGTAACGGTCAAATACCTTGTTACTGCCGGGCATGGCAAAAACGTCGGCGAGTCTGTAATGGTCGGCCTTTTCTTCGTCAGAAACATAGCCGGTAAACACCACGATATCATCCACACCAAGTTCCCTGGCTTTTTGGGATAATCTTTGTTTTTCTTCCCCATCTCCCATGATTAAATACGATAGGTCAGGCATTTCCCGTCGCAGGTCAGGAAGCACCTTGAGTACTTCATCAAATCCTTTATTCCTGTCAATTTCACCCGAATCAAGACGGCCTGCCGTCATGATGACTCGTTTGTTCTCAAGGCCGTATTTTTTAAGTAAATCGCGGGGCTTCGGAGCAATGCCGTATTGGGCTTGGTCAATACAGTTCGGCAAATAGTAAAATTTGCCGTTAACACCTCGGCTGGTCCATTCATTAAGCTTTTGTGCAGTAAGCTTGCGGATAGAAATAAAGCTTTCAAGCTTTCGGCAAAGATAGTTGGCGATTCGATGGGGTGTAGGAGTCCAGGCTTCGACGCCGTAAACAACCGGAACAACAGGGCAGTTTAAAAAAAACTTCAATAAATATGCAAAGGGCAATAAATGCAAATGCCCACAGACAATCAAATCAACCTGCTTCAGGGAAAGAGCAAGTTTTATACAGGTAATCAGATAACTGATTTTGCCTTTGGCAGCGTTCGATATGTAAGTCAAATTTGCAGGCAGTTCTTCAAGGTCATATGTAATATATCTTGGAACTGCTATGACCTTGTCAACGCATGGATGACGGCATATAGCAGTTAAGAGATTACGATTATATAAAGCGATGCCGCCACGTCCACCGTAGGCATCACTAACAAGCGCCAGCATATTCATTGATTTTAACCAGCCTTTTGTTACTGCTTTCCTTGATAATTTCTATTTCAGGCAGAGGAAAAATAAAGCCCACGCCTTTATCCAGCATGGCTTTTTCTCTTTGCATGAATTCTTCCTTAAAGTGCCATGGAAGCACGAGGTAATAGTCCGGATTCATGCTCCTGGATTTTTCTTCACTGATAATCGGGATATTGGTTCCAATAGTCCTTGCCCCGTCTTTGTCAGGATTGCGGTCGGACGCATAATCTATAGTTGTATTATCAATGCCGCACCATTGCAGTATTGTATTGCCCTTGGTTGAGGCACCGTAAACATGAATTGTTTTTCCTTCTCTTTTTAATCTCTTCAACAGGGATGACAGTTTTTCTTTGTGTGAATTGATGCGGTCCTGGAAGTTTTTGTACGGCTTATCCGTATCGAGTTCAAGGTCGAACTCCTGCTGTCTGACCTGTTCTAATGTCTGCTGAAATTCGTTGTTCTTGAATTTGAAATTCGATACATGCGTTGCATAGCAGCGGATACTCCCTCCGTTAATATTGTTGAATTCCACTTTGAAAACCTTCATCCCGCATCTGCCAAGAAGATTTTCAATTACTGCGAAGCTGTAGTATTCCAAATGTTCGTGACATATTGTGTCGTAGGAATTCATTTCCAGCATGGCGGGCATGTAAGACATCTCGAAAATCCAGATACCATTGTCGCTCAAAATCGACTTTATATTCTTTACAAATGTGACAGGGTCTTCGAGGTCATAAAACATGGCAATGGATGTGATGATGTCTATTTTCGCTTCGCTGAGCACGTTGTTAAGTTCAGCAGACGGGAAGATGTCCTGGATTACAACAATATCCCCATCAACCTTTTGCGCTATATCCGAAGGGTCTATGCCGTACTTGATAAATGAATCAGGGTAATACTGCAGCAACGTGCCGTCATTGCACCCTATATCGAGAACTATAGCTTTCTTTATGCCGACCAAATCGGTTGCTACTGTTGCGATGCCGTTTAAATGGTCGCGCATAGTTTGATTTGTGCCGGAGCGATACCAGTAGGACGAATATAAAACTCTGGGAGGCACTGATATGGCCGTCTGCAATAATCCACATGCGTTTTCATCGATAGTCGGGTCGCAACGCACAAGCTCTGTAGATATCTTTCTTAATGGCGGATTTTCTTTCTCTTCCTTAATAAATGAACCCTGCAAATGCTGTTCACCAAGGTCAATAACCTTGGTTAAAGCTGAGGATTTACAAATTCTGCATGTTTTGCGATAAGTTAAATGCATGGCTATTCTCCTGTACCATAATTCAGCATTTAGACGTTTCGAGAGGATAAATTAGTAGGACAACGATTCTTTTCCCAATGAGACAAAATATCTGAGAGAGTTGTGTCGATTGAAATGCTTTGATGCCAGCTGGTGTCTCTAATCAGTTTTTCATTATTGCCGCAAACTCTTCTTTGTTCCGAAGTCCTTGTTAGTGACGGGTCCTGTGATATGGTTGCGGTTACGCCGGCAATATCGAGAAGTGCATTTAGCAGCAACCGTGTCGGCCGTTCTATGCCGGAGCAAACATTGTAGATATTGCCGTTTTTGCCCTTTTGAAGTAGCAGGTCATAAGCTCTAACAACATCTCTGACATCGGTATAGTCCCGTGTAGTCTCAAGGTCGCCGACACACAACACGGGCTCTCTATGCCCTGATTTAATCTCTGCTATCTGTTTAGCGAAATTTGAAATAGCGAATCTGTCGCTCTGGCCCGGCCCTATATGAGTAAAAGACCTTGTCATCAAAATTTCAAAAGATTCCACCTGGCTCCACTGATAGCATAATGCCTCGGTTGCCGCCTTGTTAACGGAATAAGGGCTCATTGGACGCAGTGGTTCTGTTTCCGAAATAGGTAGCTGTTCAGGCGAAGGGAAGCCATATACTTCGCTTGAACCAATTTGGAGCATACGGCCTGTGAATCCAATATCTTTCAGCGCCCTGAGCAAATTCAATGTCCCCAAAAAACCGATTTTGTAAGTTTCTAACGGGTGCTCGAAAGATTCTCTTACAGTGGTAATAGATGCCAAATTTACGACAACGTCGGGCATTGTATCGGCTACTAGGCGCTTAACCTGCTCTTCATCGCGGATATCTGCGTTACGTCCCGTTGCTACAACATCGTAATCTGGGAGGAGATGCTGCTCTAAGTGACTGCCGACGAAGCCGGTCCCTCCAATTAGAATCGCTTTACTTTTCATAATTTACTCAAACTGAAAATCGGTCAGTTTGGATTTTCTAAGAATGCTTTGTAAACGACTTTTGCCCAGCCGCGTAAGCCTCTTTCCTGCTGCTTTAAATCAGAACCTGCGAGAAGCCATTCTCGAACCGGAACAATGAAACCTGTCTTTGGTCGATGCAGGACTTTCTCAGGAAGCTGAGGCCTGGCAGTTTGTGCCATATTCAGTTTGCCGGGAAAGTGCGAGTTGTTGCACATTGAAAAGA
>CAZNXD010000050.1:0-9422 GCA_964576935.1 uncultured Pirellulales bacterium
AATTTGGTTGTGTATGGTTCGCTGCGGGACAGACGGATATTTCAGTCTGTGAGCGGATATAGTTTTACTCTTAAGCATACGAGGGTAGGCAATAAGGTTCTATTTGCAGAATTGGCGCTTCTGGCGGGGCATCGAAAGGTGAGCCCTGATAACGTGTATTTCTATGCAGTTTCGGACAGCTCATCTCGAATCGAGGGTTTTGTTGTATATGATGTTCCTCGAGATGCCATGAGTGAAATCGACCGGTACGAGGGGAAGCGTTACCAGAGGCAAAGGGTCTCTGTGAATACAGCCAATGGGCTTGTGGAGGCAGAAGCATATCTTGTCAGCCGTGAATCTATGGAGAAGCATTTCGGCGACAGGTTCCATGTGAACCTCATACATGAGCTTTGGCTTCGCAAGCGGATTGACAGGTTTTTGAAGAGACGTACACGTCCCGGCGAACGTACTTTGGATGCCGAGCTGGAAAGGCAGGCTGACAGAGAGCTTCTGGCTACAACGGAGAGGGACCTTGTAATAAGTCACTATCATACTGATGCGGTTAGTGACTTTTTTTTAGAGCACGAACTGAAGCGGCCTCGGCCCAGTATTAAACACCTCTATAGCAATACAGATGCCAAGAAATATATTGATAATTATCTTGACCTTGTAGTCAAGCAGGTATTACTGAACCGGCTCGAAGAGAGGATTTACTCCCAATATCGATTCGAGCTGGACCATATGCGAAGCTCGGACAGATACTTTAACCGGTCGGTAAGTCTGTTGATAGCGCTGCAGATGATTAATGCCAGTGATTCTGCGGTAAATATGATACTTAATGAGCGTCATCAAACGATGCCGTATGAGAAATATGATTTGATTGACTATGTCAAGTATGCAGTTCGTGCGGCGAGAAGTCTTTTCGACCGCAGGGTAGTTCGGTCACATCTGATAAAGATACGAACCAATATGCAACCAGGTCTTATTCCCCTCGGTGCAGAGATTGAACTAAGTAATGTCGGTTTTGCGGCAGTTGAGCCCCAAAGAAGTAAGGTAAAAAGCTTTGATGCGAAATATGATGGTTTCAGGTACTTTCATGATTTTCAGATGGAAGTTTTGTCGTGGAAACTGGGTGGTTACATAGACGACCATTCAGGTTCGACTGAGCTTGCGGGTCGGCGTGGTTTTTTAGAGCTTGCGCCCGGCAGGTTGAATATTGCCGGCGAACTGTCACGTCCGGCTACGGCGGACCCGTGGATGCTGAACCATTTGATAAGGGAAATCGTTTCGTTTTATGGAGTTCGTCCACATAGTCTGCATCTTTCATTTCAATTGCGTCGCAGACAAATCGGCAATCAAAAGCCTCTGCCACTTGGCTTTGTAAAGTGTTTGCTTGCTCTGGGTGGAGATTTGCAGCAGAAGTCTCCTGGCAGGCTTTGGATTTCTCGAATGGGTTACGATGAAATTACTCAACGGCGATACGGCGAGGAGCTGGTATTTGCCAGGTGCGCGAGGCGCAGATGGTATATGGGTGAGGATGATATAGCGGATAAAGTTCCGAAACACGCAACGACTTACGTTCAGCAGTATAAGTTCATCCGGCTGCAGGAACGGGCTAACTACGAACCTCTGATTTTGTGCCTTAAGGGACTTCAGCTGGCATATAATCCGGGAGACTACTTAACGTATGAGCAGCTTAAAGGCAGCGCGAAGCTAAGACGAGAATATGAAGAGCTTAAACAATGGGCGATTGAGCCGACTGAAATCAGTCCTCAGGCAATAAGCAGGTTTATTAAAACAGTGCGGGAAGGGCTGATGACAGAAAGACATCGCAGTCCTTCGCATAAGCTATATTATATTGACTGGGCGACAAGCGCTATAGATGTTCAACTTCGAATGTTTAACCAGAAGATTAAAGAAGCGAAAGGTAGTTCAGGAAACGCAGCTACCTGATGATTTTGCCAAACAAACCCCCAACATAAATCCGCCGCGGCGGATAAAGTTGGGGGCTAACCGAAAGAAGAAACAAACGAACGAAACAAATATGACAGATGAACCGAGAAGCATCTTAATTATAAAGCCAAGCGCGCTTGGTGATATTATTCAGGCGCTTCCGAGTCTGGCGGCGTTGCGAAAGAGCTTTCCATCTGCTGAGATAAGGTGGCTGGTCAGGACTGAGTTTGCACCTCTTATCAGTAATCATCCACATCTGACGGAAGTGATTCTGTTCGACCGAAAGTTTCTGGGCAAAGCGTGGAAGAATCCAAAAGCGTTGGCGGCTCTTGTTTCGCTGATTTTTAAGCTTCGCAGGTATAAATTTGATTTGGTTTTGGATTTGCAGGGTCTGTTCAGGACGGCGGTGCTTGGTTGGCTGTCGGGATGTAAAGTACGGGCCGGCATGGCGGGTGCGCGAGAGTTCGGCTGCATCTTTTACAATAAGAAAGTTAAGCAGGACCAAAGCTGCAAGCATCTGGCAGATTACTATCTGAGAATTACAGCGGCAGGGGGAGTGAAGACAAACGAGGTTGAATTTATATTAGGCGAGTCAACCCCCAACATAAAGTTGGGGGCTAAACAGTTACTCAGTGATAATGGTGTGGGCGAATCAAGCTATGCTGTGTTTGTTCCGGGTTCAGCGCATGCGGATAAGTGCTGGCCGAGTGAGAATTTTGCGGCGATTGCGGATAAGATTTCAGAAAAATACAAGCTGTCAATAATCGCAGTTGGTACAGGGGGAGAATCAACGCTTGCTGAGCAGATAAACAGCAAAGCAAAAACAGAAGTGGTAAATCTGACCGGCAGGACAGATATACCTGTGTTGGTTGAATTGTTGCGGACAGCAAAGCTGGTTATAAGTAACGATACCGGGCCGGGTCATATCGCAGCGGCGTTTGGCATGCCGATAGTCATAATATTCGGCAGGAGTAATCCTGCTCGTGTGATGCCGTATGGCCGGCCAGAGTGTGTGGCGGCGATTGAACCGATGGAAAGAGGGTTTAAGGCCGACAGCATCGACCCGAAGCATAATATTAAAAATGTCACCGTCGACGATGTCTGGCAAAAAGTAGCTGGACAACTGACTTCGTCATTCTGAGCTGCGCTCAGAATGACGAAGTCGCCGTTCCGGCGACTGCTAAACAGTTATAACGTTTACGCAGCGGGTGCAGAGGTCAGGATGGTCCGGGTTTTTACCGACAGTCGGCCAGAAGTTCCAGCAGCGCTGACATTTGGGATGGCTACACTGGGCAGCTTGAATGTTGGTTTGGCCATCGGCCTTTTCCAATGTCACTTCACTTACGATGCAAAGGGCGGCGAACTGCTCGAGACCGAGCTGTTCGAGAAGACCTACTAATTCATCGTCGCCGGTTGTGATTGTTACCGAGGCCTGCTGATTGCTTGCGATGGTTTTTTGTTGCCTGAGACCTTCGAGGACTCTTAATACATCGTCACGCAGTGACATTATTTTATCCCATTTGGCCTGGTCGGCGGTCGTATCAATTGACTCGTCAGCTTGCGGCATGGTTGCAAGATGGATACTTTCGACGTTTTGTGATTTGTGCTGCATTGCGGCCCAGGCTTCTTCAGTGGTGTAAGCCAGTATTGGAGTGAGCATGCGAATCAGCGAATCCAATATGTGGTACATGGCGGTCTGGCTACTTCTTCGGGCTTTGCTGTCAGGGGCGTCGCAGTAGAGTCTGTCTTTCAGCACGTCCATGTAAATGCTGCTCATCTGGACGGTGCAGAAATTGTATAAAAGGGCGAAGACCCTGTGGAAGATAAAATTTTCATAGTTGTCGTGAACCGCGGCGGTTAGCTGCTTTAGCTGCTGCATTGCCCATTTGTCGATGTCCGACATATCTTCGTACGGGACACGGTGCTTTTGGGGGTCGAAGTCGTAGATGTTGCCGAGCAGGTATCTTAGTGTGTTTCGGATTTTTCGGTAGGCGTCCTGAGTTCTGCCGATTAGCTCGTCATTGCAGCGGATGTCTTCCTGATAATTTACACTTGCCACCCAAAGCCTGAGGATATCTGCGCCGTATTTGATGACTTCGTCTTGGGTGTTGACATAATTTCCCAGTGACTTGGATTGCTTCATGCCTTTTTCGTCGACGGTGAAGCCGTGTGTTAAGACGGCCTTGAACGGTTCGGTGCCGATAGAACCTAAAGCAGTCAGGAGTGACAATTGGAACCAGCCTCGGTGCTGGTCTGAGCCTTCGAGATATAAATCGACGGGTACGGACCAATCGGCCTTTTTTACGACGCTGTACCAACTACAGCCTGACTCGAACCAGACGTCGAAGATGTTTTCCTCTTTTTGTAAATCATCCCAGGAGAATCCTTCGGGCAGGGTGAAATCATCGCCGAGGATTTCTCGCGGGGTGTCGGTGAACCAGCTATCGGAGCCTTTTTGGCCGATGTGGCGAGCGACGGCAAGGATGGAATCCTTTGTCAGAAGCGTTTGGCCGTGCGAGTTCACAAAGACAGGAATCGGCAGGCCCCAGCTTCGCTGTCGGCTGATGCACCAGTCGGGTCGTGATTCGAGCATACCTTCGATGCGTTTCTGGCCCCATGCGGGAATCCATTTTACCTGGCGGACGCGTTCGAGAGAAAGGTCACGGAGACTTTTGCCAATTGATGGTATTTCTTTATCAACGCTGATGAACCACTGCTCGGTTGCGCGGAAGATTACGGGACCTTTGCTCCGCCAGCAGTGGGGATAGCTATGAGTGATTTTCTGCTCAGCCACAAGAAAACCGTTTTGTTTGAGATGATTAATTACTTCAGGATCAGCTTCTTCGAGTACATTTTTACCTTTGAGCCAATCAGGAACGGTGTCATCGTAGCAGCCATCGTCTTTTACGGGTGAATATACGGCTAAACCATAGTTCTGGCCTGATATGTAGTCTTCGAGACCGTGGCCGGGTGCGATGTGGACCAGGCCTGTGCCGTCTTCGGTGGTGACATAATCGGCGCAGATGACCATGTAGGCATCTTTGTCGGTAGGGTTAGAATCGACGAAGGGATGCTTATAGCGCAGGCCTTCTAAATGTTTACCTTTTAAAGAATTTTTACTTACGGTGTATTCCCCATTTTTAAGACTTCCTGCTTCGACGACAGCCTCAATGCGATCTACTGCTACTACCGACACAAACTTCTGACCGTCTTTTGTGTAGATAAGAGCTTTATAATCGATGTTTGGATTAACCGCGATAGCCAAGTTTGCTGCTAAGGTCCAAGGAGTGGTAGTCCAAATCATGAAACAAACCATAGAAGAATCAATATCTTTCTGGTCAACAAGTTTAAGCCCGACAAGCCTTTTTCTTAAACAAATATCATCTTCGCTATCTTCGGCAGAGAAGTTAACGAAGATGCTCGGTGAAGTTATATCTTTGTATTCGAGCTCAGCTTCGGCCAGTGCCGTTTCACAGCCGATTGACCAGTGGATTGGTTTTAGCTGTTTGTAAACGAGGCCGTTGGCGACCATTTCGGCAAAGACTTCGAGGATGCCGGCTTCGTATTGAGGCTTGAATGTCAGGTACGGATTATCGAAGTCGCCGAAGATAGATAATTCCTGAAACTGTTTGCTTTGGATTTTGACGTACTTCGAGGCGTACTTCATGCAGAGTTTGCGTATTTCGGGCTTTGGCATATCACGGGCGGTGTCGCCAAGCTCTGTCATTACCTTTGCTTCGATGGGCAGGCCGTGACAATCCCAGCCGGGTACGTAAGGAGCATCAAAGCCGGTCATGGTCTTGTACTTTACGACGAGGTCCTTGAGGACCTTGTTTATGACGTGTCCCATGTGGATGTCACCGTTGGCATAGGGCGGGCCGTCGTGCAGGATGTACACCGGCGAGCCTTTGCGGGCATCTCTTATGCGGTCATAGATTTTTTCTTTCAGCCAGGCCTTTCGCTGGGGCGGCTCTTTCTGGGTTAGATTGGCCTTCATGCCGAAGGTTGTCTTGGGCAGGTTCAGTGTGTCGCGATAATTTACTTTGCCTTCGGTCATAATCAATGTTACCTCAAATGGTCAAACCAAACATAATAGGTGCCTTTTGCATTACTGTCAACCGGCGTAGTTGTGTAATAAAAAAGGCCTTGCAGAGGATTTTGCCCTGCAAGGCCTTAGCTTTCGTTTAGCTTATAGCCTTTCAGGGCGCATGACCGATTATAATAATACCGATGATGATAATGGCCGCGGCACGTTGGATTACGGAATTAATTGTGATATTGCTCTGTTTCATATACAGCCTCAATACTAAAGATTTCGGCAAAAGTCAAGCCGGAGTTTAGCAGAATACTTCGGCTGTGGGGGGAGGCATGATTTCTTGACAGGCTGAAATGGGGCGGTTAGAGTTGTGTCAAATTGCGGAGCAATTCACATTAGAAACACGGATGTGAGTGTTATGTTCAAGGATAAAAAAGTTATCGTTGTAATGCCGGCTTACAACGCGGCCAGGACTATCCGCAAGACGTATGAGGAAGTAATGGCCCAGGGCATTGTTGATTTGGTTATTGTGGTTGATGATGCCAGCAGTGACGAAACAAGGGCCATTGCCGAGAAGCTGCCCAATACAGTGTTTCACATCCACCCGGGTAATCTCGGGTATGGCGCGAACCAGAAGACGTGCTACAAGTTGGCGCTGGAACACGGCGGTGACATCATAATCATGGTCCATCCGGACTACCAATATACGCCGAAGTTGATACCGGCGATGGCGTCTATGGTCGGCAATGAGCTCTATGAATGCGTGCTGGGCTCGCGGATTCTCGGCGGCTATGCGCTTAAGGGCAAGATGCCCATCTGGAAGTATATTTCAAACCGCTTTTTGACCTTGGTCGAGAATATTCTGACGGGCGCTAAACTATCCGAGTATCATACCGGCTACAGGGCATATTCCCGAGAACTGCTGGAACAACTGCCGTTTGAAGTCAACTCTGATGGTTTTGTTTTTGATAATCAATTGCTGCTGCAGGTTCTTTGGCGTAGTCGTATGATTGCCGAGGTTAGCTGTCCGACCAAATATTTTCCGGAGGCTTCTTCGATCAATTTTTTCCGCAGCGTCAGGTATGGATTGGGATGCCTCTGGTTCGGAGTGATTTATAGACTGGCGAAGATGAATCTGATAAGTTCAAAGTTGTTTCCTAAATAAATGTTCAAAGACTTTAATAGATACCAGAATATTCTAATCTGCCTGGCGTTGGCGGTGAGTACTGTCGCGGTTTATTACCAGGTGCACAGCTACGACTTCAATAATTACGATGACCCTCAGTATGTCTTTAATAATCCGCATATCCAGAAAGGTTTCACACCCGAATCTATTAAATGGAGCTTTACCGCAGGCCATGTTGCCTACTGGCATCCTTTAACATGGTTTTCGCACATGCTTGACTGGCAGCTCTTCGGGCGCGATGCCGGAGGTCATCATGTTGTTAATCTGATTTTTCATATTGCGAATACGCTAATTTTGTTTGCTGTTCTAAAGCGGATGACAAAGGCGATTTGGCCAAGCGCCTTTGTGGCGGCATTATTTGCTCTTCACCCGCTGCATGTCGAATCAGTTGCGTGGGTAGCTGAACGTAAAGATGTTCTCAGTGCATTTTTTCTGTTTCTTACGATTTGGGCTTATACTCGTTTTGTTGAGAAGCCAAGGATTGACAATTATCTGCTTGTGGTTTTGTTTTTTGCATTTGCTCTGATGTCCAAACCGATGGTGGTGACTTTGCCTTTCGTGCTTTTGCTTTTGGATTATTGGCCTTTGGAAAGATTCAGCCTGCAACGTACACAGGCTGAAGATAAGCGTTCGCTGTCTTATCTTCTTATCGAAAAAATTCCGTTTTTTTTAATGATTATTGTGCCCATCGTGATTACTTTTCTTCACCAAAAGAAAATTGGAGCGATGAATGTGGGGCAGGAGTTGGGATTTTTCGTTCGGATTACAAATGTTCCTATTTCTTATTTGCAGTATATTGTTAAGACAATTTGGCCAAGGAGTCTGGCTTTCTTTTATCCGCATCCGGGTTTCAGCATATCGGTTCAATATGCCGCGATGTCAGCTGTATTGTTGGTAGTTGTGACGATTCTTGTATTTCAATTCGCCGCCAAACATCGATACCTTCTGACAGGCTGGCTTTGGTTTCTGGGGACGCTTGTTCCGGTTATAGGCATCATTCAGGTGGGTGACCAGGCCTTTGCCGACCGCTACAGCTATATTCCCCTGACAGGCTTATTTATTATCATTGCTTGGGGCGTACCTGAACTGCTCGGGAAATGGCAATACCGAAAGACATTGCTCTGGATTTGTTCACTGGCAGTTTTATCTGCGGTGGCGGTATGCACTCATATTCAGCAGCGATATTGGAAAAATACTGCAACACTTTGTGAACATGCGATTGAAGTGACAAAAGATAATTTCAAGGCACATTACTTTATAGCGGCGATGCTTTTTTTGGAGGGCAAGAATGAGGAAGCGGTGAAGCATTGTACGGAAACGGTCCGACTCAAACCTAAATTTGTTGATGCGTACAATTTACTTGGGTCAGCCCTTAGTGATGCCGGCAAGATTGATGAAGCAATAGAATGTTATCAAGATGCTCTTGAAATATCTCCGGATTTTGTTCCTACTCATATAAATCTTGGTCTTGCCCTTGCGGTTAAAGGTAAATATGAGGAAGCTGTTGAACACTACAGAATCGCACTTGAGACATTTGATGAGGCCCCGATTCGCGATGACCTTTGTGACTTGCTGTTGAACCTCAAGAGATATGAGGAAGCTGTTACAGAGTATCGTAAGATTCTTTTGGTAGAGCCAGACGATCCCAATGTTCTGAATAAGATTGGTTTTACACTTGCACATATGGGGCAGTACGACGAGGCCATCGAGCATTTCAATCAGGCTATCCAAATCGACCCAAACCACACAGATGCCCAGAATAATCTAAAACTTGTTTTGGCTGAACAACAGAAGCGACAAAACGAAGACATCGAAGATATAAAGAAATAACTTAATCCAGCGACGGTTAGGGTTTTACTATTATGTCCAAAGATAAGAAATTCAGCGGTGTGATAGGTTCTCATAGTGCAGCGATACTTATTGCCGTTGTTACGATAATATGTCTGGCGCCGTTTTTGAATAAGGCTTTTCATATAGATGACCCTTTATTCATCTGGGTGGCAAAACATATACAAGGCAACCCGCTTAATTTTTACGGTTTTTTAGTCAACTGGTTTGGCCTGGAAACTACAATGGCAGCAGCTACCATGAACCCTCCTGGTGCTTGTTTTTATATTGCTTTTGTTGGGTGGTTGTTTGGCTGGGGTGAAATTACTCTGCATATAGCTTTTCTTGTCCCTGCGGCGGCAGCAGCTATTGGGACCTATTATCTTGCGAGGAAACTTTGTTCCAGGCCTATGCTTGCTGCGCTGGCGGCGGTACTAACTC
>CAZNXD010000051.1:0-8998 GCA_964576935.1 uncultured Pirellulales bacterium
ACGACAAAAGTGCAGGCAAATGGAGTTTCTCGGGCGGCGGTCACGGAGTCAAATTCACCGCGCCGAGTGAGGATTGTGTATTAAAGGCGGTAAAACTTTACGGCTCACGCTACGGTGAATATGATGCGCCTGATGAAGATTTTGATGTATGGGTATGCGATAAAGATTTCAATGTCATTAAAAACTTCAGGTTCCCGTATTCTCTGTTCAAGAAGAGAGGTTATACAGATTGGGTTACTATGGAGACTGATGCTGTAGAAGTTCCAAAGGAGTTTGCGATATGCGTGGCTTTTGACCCGCATCAGACCAAGGGAATCTATGTATATCACGACGCCAGGACAAGTAGGCGGTCTTATCAGGGTATACCGCCTCAGATGGAGCCTTTCAAGGACGGCGACTGGATGATAAGAGCTGTTATTGAACAGCCTGCCGAAGCGGGCTTTGATAACAATGGTGTTTCAGATGCTGAAGACGCAAAGAGAATCGCCGATGAAAAACCCCGTATAATTTCCATAAATCCACCCCCGGGTTCTGAAATGCCTCTCATTTGCGAATTGGAAATCGTTTTTGACAGACCCATGGACCCAAATGAGTTTGAGATAACAGGCCCCGCCAATCAAAAAGACTATTCCAGAGATTTTGGTATATTTCACGATTATGTTGAGTACGACGCGTCTCAAAACAAATTCGTGATGCCTTTTAGACTTCCTGCAAATTGGAACGGCTCAGTAACATTCCAAAAATTCGTCTCTGTTAATGGCGCCGAAGCTGAACCGGTTACAGCCAATTATCACACCCTCCAAACCCCGTTTTCGGAGGCGCTATTAAGAAGGTTCAGGCGGTCTCTTGACTCAAACGAACTGATTGCCGTGCTCCAGGAAGTCAAAGACGCCAGCATGTGCCTCAACTCTGTCTCTGAGACCGTAAATACGACTTGGTGGTATGGAAAAGACCATGAGAGATCCAGCGAAGCGGTCTTTAAATTTCAGGGCGATCGGCAGTTCTACGCCGATATCTCCGGCATAATGGATATCCCGTTTTACGTAGCCAGCGACGGAAATAATTGCTGGTTTTACCTGGACGGCACGGCAGGTAAACAATTGAAAGTTGTGGCGTATGACGATGTTAACGAAATGAACATCGAGATATGTAATCCTTTTAGCATCAAAGATACGGAAATTCTTGAAGCTGCCAGACAGTATAATTTACAGTATGAACGCACGGAATTACTGGATGACCGAACCTGCTATCTTATTCGCTCTTGGCGGGCAAGAACATACAACCTCAGAACAAAGTGTAGCATAAGCACCTGGTGGATTGACACTGAAACGTTTATGCCCGTGCAAATCTTCTTCGACTATGCCGGCGGGGGCACGACGTTAATACGCTTTACCTACCAGAGCATCAACGAACCAATGGGGCCCGATGCGTTTGCTTATCATGCTTTGACCAATCTTGAACCTAACTTACCCGAACCGCTCGATGAAGGATATGATACAAAATTTATTAACTGTATTGACGGTAGCGTCGCCGGTCGAATGAGCGTTAAATGGGGAATGAAAGGGCCTAAAGGAACCGTAAGCAGTGGCCTGAACTGAAAACCCTACTATCATTAGCTCCGAGAAAAAAAGGGGCAGGAGACCTTTTCTCTATTATCAGCTAAAGTTGTAGTGTTTGCGCACGGGCTTTTTGACCTGCCAGGTACATTCCAAATCGACAGGAAAGACCACCAAATCCCCGGGCCCGAAGCTGACTTCACTTTCGCCGTCTTTGACGGTAACATCACCTTCGAGAATCAGACAAGTCTCGCTCTGGGTATAAGCCCAGTCGAATGTGCTTGGCTCACATTCCCATATCGGCCAGCTCTTGCACTTGGCGATTTCTTCTTCACTTGGTTTTTTGACTACTACATCTTTGACCGTCGGCATGGGTTTCCCTTTCAAAATCTTCTCTATGCCATTGTACATACTCGCCGATATTTTTAAATATCTATTACCAAATCCGCCAAAAAATTGTTATCCTTATGCCCCGCTTTACATAATAGAAATTGTGAGTTAGCTATGGAGAAGGGACAACTTGACAATATCAAAAGCTGGTTTGACCGGTACGTTGCCGGTTTTTACCTCGAAGGTGATGATTTTCTCAACGCCAACGTCGAGCTGAAACAAAAGCACAGCCGCTATGTCTGCGACGAGGCCCACTATATTGCCTGTGAACTGGGCCTTAACGAGCAGCAGAAAGCGATTTCCGAGGCTATAGCCTTGCTTCACGACATCGGCCGATTCAGACAGTTTCAGGAGCACCGAACATACAACGATCCCCGAAGTATCAATCACTGTCAGCTCGGCATCGACGTCCTGCGCAAACATAACGTCCTGGCCGGCTTAACTTCCAAAGAAATTGACTGGATTGAAACAGCGATAGTTCATCACGGTGATAAACAGCTGCCAAACGGCCTCAATGGCGATACGCTGCTGTACTGCAAGCTAATCCGCGATGCCGACAAGATTGACATTTATCGAGTGGTAACCGAATACTATGAGCAGCATCTCCGCGACCCCGACTCTTTCAAGCTCGAAATCGAGCTCCCCGACGAGCCCTGGTACTCTGAGCATGTCCTGCAGGCCGTCATCAGCGGTAAACGCATTGACTACAAAGACCTGCGAACATGGAATGACTGCAAGCTCATACAGCTTTCATGGGTGTACGATATGAATTTCGTACCTACTCTAAAAAGGGTAAAACAGCTTGGATTTTTGCAAAAGATAATTGATTTTCTGCCCCCAACCGAAGATATTAAACGCGCAGGCAGGCATGTACTCGATTATGTTGATACCAGGATAAACCAGGAAACAAAAGCTAATTAACGCCAACACAAATAGGAAGGGGTTAATATGAAGGAAGGGATTACCATGGCTAACGTTATTCTGCAGACCGATATCGAAGGGCTGAAATGTTCACGAGGCAAAGTTCGTGATATATACGACCTTGGTGATAAGTTACTCATCGTTGCCACCGACCGCATAAGTGCGTTTGATGTGGTAATGGCAAACGGAATCCCGTACAAAGGCGTTGTCCTGACAAAAATATCACGCTTCTGGTTTGATTTTCTCGCCGGTGATATTGAGCATCACTTAATCAGCGACAACGTCAAAGGCTTTCCCAAACCATTCTGTGACCATCCCGAACAGCTCAGCGGCCGAAGCATGCTCGTCAAAAAAGTCGAAGTCCTGCCGATTGAGTGTGTCATTCGAGGATACTTAGCTGGCTCCGGCTGGAAAGAATACAAACAGGACCAAACCGTCTGCGCCCAAAAACTGCCCGCCGGTCTGAAACAATGCGATAAACTCCCTGAGCTGATTTTCACACCCGCCACAAAGGCCGAAAGGGGAACACACGATGAGAATATCAGCTTCGAGAAGTGCGCCGAGATAATCGGCACCGAATATGCCCAATACGTCAAAACGAAAAGTACTGATATATTCACCAAAGCCAGTGACTATGCCGAAAGTAAAGGCCTGATTCTCGCCGACACAAAATTCGAATGGGGTATCGCCGACGGCAGGATAATCTTAATCGACGAAGTCTTAACTCCTGACTCTTCGCGATTCTGGCCTGCCGATAAATACCAGCCGGGCCGAGACCAGGAAAGCTTCGACAAGCAGTTTGTTCGCAATTACCTTGAGAGCATCAACTTTGACAAATCAGGCCCGGGTGTTGAATTACCGCCGAATATCGTTCAAAAGACCAGCGATAAGTACATCGAGGGCTTCGAACGTCTCACCGGAAAAAAATTCGTAGCATAATAAGATTTTTGAAATGGAAAAATCTGAGCCGGTAACCTACTTGCAATGGGAGGAGCCTAAGGACTATCGACGTACGATAGTCGATAAAAAACTTCCGCCGCTCAGGATGTGGGTTTATGTTCTGGTTTTAGCTTTTGTATTTGGATTATGTGTTGTAATTAAAGTTGAAGAAGGCAAAAAGCCGCGTCCTCTCTGGATGGGTTTCTTGGGCTCAGCTTCTATCATCGGAGGTTATTACACGAGCTACTTGCTGAGCATTAAACCAAAAAAAATTGAGATCAGGGAAGATGGGATCCTGACCAAAACAGAAAGTATTGACAAATTGTGGAAATACGAAAAGTTGTGCTGGTATAGTATCGAGTCGGAGGCGATAGATAAATATATGCTCAAAGTTTTGTGTTTGAAACCCGTGAAATGGCGGAGTGGTAAAGAACTCCGTTTTGGAATTTCAAGCGAGGTCAGTATAGAAGAATTAAATAAGATTCTTTCTGATAAAATAGAGGACAGGTCCGCTATTGAGAAGATAGACGTAAACAGAAATTTGGTATAAACTTGGCCTTTAGAATAACCATAATTCAGCGAGCCCAATTGGTTATATTGACCGGCGTTTATTTTATGATTGACCTCTTTGCCGGACTGCTGCCTGAGGATTGCCTTGAATCGCCGCATACGTTAAGATTATAAAAAACAAAGGAAACAGGACATGGGAATATTCGGCCGAAAAGAAGGTCCGGGGGACGTTTATGACAGGTGGATGGCAAAGCGCGAGAAGCACTACTGCAAATACTTCGGCCCGATGAGCGACAACGTCATGCACTCTATCAATGAGCATGAGGTCCATGTCGATATTTACCAGTTCGAGCCCAACAGGAAGCGTCCTTACTGGACGCTGATTACCGGCGGAATGAGCGATGAGATGCAGAACGTCCCCGAAGATGTCGATTGGGCGTCACCCCGTACCGAAGTATTGACCTATGTAAAAGAGCCTCACGACCGCGTATTCGCCGCCCTGAAACTATTAGCGGAAATGCCGTTCGAAGAAAATTCATACATGCACTGGTTTCATACCATCTCGGTAGGTGAGCCGGTTACAAAAAGTCAATCAGAGCTGACCTGTGCCTTTTTGGCTCCTCCAATTTTCGAAAAACCGAAATTCGACACCCTGCATCTGGGCGACGACAAGGTTGATTTTCTGATGATGGTCCCGATTACTATGCAGGAACGTCATTATGCCAGAAAAAACGGCGGGGAGGCCCTGCTTGAAATCTTCCAAAAGGCTAATCTCAACCCTGTTGTCGATGAGAACAGAACATCGCTTGTATGAAAAGCAAATCCAATATAATCCTCATAGGTATGCCCGGTGCCGGTAAAAGCACGGTCGGCGTACTTCTTGCAAAAGCGCTCGGCAGATATTTTCTCGATACCGACGTTTACATCCAGGCCATTGTGGATAAGCCCCTCCAGCAAATTATCGACGCCGAAGGCCTCGAAGAATTTTGCACCCTTGAGGAAAGTCATATCATCTGTATCGATTTGAAAAATGCCGTTATTGCCACCGGCGGAAGTGCCGTTTACAGCGAACAGGCGATGCAGCACTTAGCCGAGGACGGTATTATAATTCATCTCGATTTGCCCTTTGATGAAATCCAAAGACGTGTCACCAATCTTTACACTCGCGGCGTCGTAATGGAAAAGGGCCAGACACTTAAAAGCCTCTACCAAAAGCGCCAGCCTCTATACGAAAAATACGCTGAAATGACGGTAAACTGCTTAGACAAAAACCACGAACAAATCGTCGATGAAACAATTACAGCGTGCGATTTAAATGTTTAGCAGTCGCCGCTGCGGCGACTTGGTTAGCCCCGCTGCTCGCGGCGGGGGTCTTCCTTTTTGTCATTCCTGCCCCTGCTTCCGCAGGGGTAAACTTGTCCCCGCGGAAGCGGGGAGCAGGAATCCATTTGTTTTTTAGACACTGACTTTAATTAAAAACTTCGTGTTCCTTCGTGAGCTTCGTGGTTAATAATTCAGACAGGATAACGGGATGAACGCAGATTATTTAACAACTCAAAACTAAGCACTTAAAACTAAAAATTGATTTCTCCTGCCAATTCTTACTTGTCCGGCGTAGTCTTGACGAAGATGGATTTCATAAACCGCAAGGAATACCTAAATGTTAATCGCAGCCAAGCCTTCAAAGTCGTTATCGCATAAATCAAGCCTGATAGACATTATGGTATTAATAGAGGTATTCCATAACTCCTTACCCGCAAAGACATTAGGTGTCGCCGCCTGTGAATTCGAATCTCAATTCACAACTTTTTCTTCTCATGCCATTTAACAAACCTCTCGGAAAGACCTTCAGAAATCGTAGGTCGAAGCTTGCCTGCAATTTTTAAGGTGATTTATCGACGTTTTGCATTTCAAAAATCGTCGTGAAGAAAACGATATTCAGGCCACTTTGGAGATAGTATCAGGGCAAAAATTAAAAAGAACCACACTATTTGGGAGTCCAATCCGAGAATAATTGTCTTTGGCTTTCACTTTTGGAGTGTTATAATCGGGCTAAAATAGTTTGTGGGAGAAAGAATGAAAACAAATGCTTTCGCATTTTTTTTAACGGTGGTCTTTCTAGGTGCTTGCAGCTCACCAGAAGGAACTGTGTTTCATCCTGACACTGACTTAACCCAGTTTTCTGACCAGAAATTGTTCAACGCTTACCAATCCCTGCAAATTGTAATCGAACGAGACGAGAAAGAGTTGGCCGCCGCAGAAGCTGGTGACATCAAACAGGTAGGTTTGGCAGGCATTTTAACTGCTGGTGTTCAACGGGAAGACTTGGAAAAGAACAAAGGAACAATGCGCAGGATTCTCAAAGAACTTCGTCGAAGAGATATAACCCCACAAGACGCTATCGAGAAAGCCAATAGTACCAACCATTAAAGAGGAAATAATAGTGGAAGTGAAAATTATTTTAGGTCGCGTAAGTGAAACAATATTGAGTGGGGTGAAATGGTTAACGATATTCATGTTGGCTATTTCGTTTTATGGCTGCGTTGCGAGTGTATATTGCCTCAACGACGTATGCGATATGCCCCTCAAGGAAGTAGCTGTAGTTTTTGAAGGTGATTACGTTGAAATAACTCGCATAGATGATGATATAATCAGCGTCCCCGGCACCCTTTGGGAATACCACTTGGCACCTGGCCTGCATACTATTACAAGTCAGTACGTTAACCCAATGTGGGATTATGTTGCACGCGGCGAGGAGGCAAGCAAAACACATAATTTTGAAGCAGGCCACGTTTACAGATTGAGCCCTAGTACTCCTTTGCTACCGTTTTATAAAAAGTACCTTCCGAAACCAGAAGAAGTAGAGACTGTTTACAACGTCCCATGGGAACTGACGATTAGGGATTTAGGAACTGTCGAAGAGGAAGCGTCTAGACAGGCATCAAAAGCTTTTGCTCCGGGCCATTGGAGAAAGCTTGCAGAAGAGTCCTCCAGAGAGAAGGCTGGAAACTAACGTGAGCAGACCCATTTGATGCTGACACGATAGCTGAATGTAGAGGCGGAGTCAATAGAATAGCCCCCCGCGGCGAGCTTGTCCGATGTAGCCTCGGCGAAGGCGGATGAGCGGGGTAGGGCAAATTCCATGCCAGAACAGGCTATTTTCACCTTTTTTTTCATTTTTCTAAAAATACCTATCGAACGCGCAAGGGGGTAAGAGGTAAAAATATTTTTTTTCAAAAAAATTTCGCCCTTTATTTACAAGGACTTACGTCGAATTTTTTTATAAAAATTTTGAAAATTCCTATCAAACGCGCAGGTTCGCCCAATAGTGGAGGGCGCGTTTTTTCGCTGATCTCCAGTGCACAAGAGCACAAGTCGCAAGGCAGAAAGCCAAAAGTAGTAGCCCAAGCTCGGGCAAGGCATTTCGGGCAGCAGCCCAAGCACAAATCAAAAGTCAAAATTTGTCGTTTCTAAACCCTGAACGCTATCTGCTATACGCTATTGCGCCGGAGAAAGATTATGATTGAGTACAATATCAAAATCAAAATGCCTGTCTGGCTCGACCTTATTCTCGCAAAACCTGTTCTGCTCTACCGCCTCTTACGGCACAAATACACCTACCGCCTTATCCCTCTCACCCGCGGCAAATTCGCGAAAGTTGACCCCGATAACTACTACAGGTTTATGAAGTACTATTGGCAGACCTCTGTCTTTGGAACTTTATATTATGCCCGTCGCACCGAGCGTTGTGGCAACAAACGAGTAACTATAAATATGCACAGAGAAGTTCTAAATGCCCCTAAAGGTCTGTTCGTTGACCATATAAACGGAGATGGACTGGACAATAGAAGGGCCAATCTCCGACTTGCTACTCCGCTCCAAAACTCTCACAACCGCCAGATTCTTGGTAAAGGCACTTCACGATTTAAAGGCGTCTCACTCAGGAAGGACACTAAAAAATGGCACGCGGTTATCTACGCTGCGAATAAACGAATCAGTCTTGGCTATTTTGAAACTGAGGTTGACGCGGCCAAAGCGTATGATAAAGCTGCACTAAAGTATCACAAGGAATTCGCGAGACTCAATTTTCCCGAGGAAAATTGACCGTACGGGCGAACCCATGTGTTCGCCCTATCCGCAATACGCAGCACGAAGAACACACTACCAACTCTTACCTTTTGGCGCTAGGTGTTATTAACACCTACTGAATTCTTCACACCTTGCTATCCACTCCAAACGCAGTACGCAGAATGCACCGCGCATCACGCAATACGCAATACGCAGCACACAGCGCACATTAGGAACTCTTGCCTTTTGGCGCTAGGTGTCATTGACACCTACTGAATTCTTCACACCTTGCTATCCACTCCAAACGCAGTACGCAGAACGTAGAACGCAGAACGAGTTACAGGTTCCAGGCCTTGGCGAAGGCCTGGAAGCTGCGGTCGTATGTACGCTCAACGTCATCGGGGAAACAGCAGCCTGGCAGCTCCCGCATTGATAAATGGTAGCTTATGCACTCACAACATATACCTTTCTTACCGCAGCGTAGTAAAACGAAGACGGGACGCAATACGCATCACGCAGAACTCAGCACGCAGAATGCACCACGCATCACGCACTACGTAATACGCAGCACACAGCGCACATTAGGAACTCTTGCCTTTTGGCGCTAGGTGTCA
>CAZNXD010000052.1:0-8990 GCA_964576935.1 uncultured Pirellulales bacterium
CATACACCCGGCCAGAATACAAAATAAAACCGCATTCAACAGATTGTAAACCGTCGTCGTAACCGGCCCGGCTATCTTGCGAAGATACCAGTAAAGAGTCAGCCGAGTTCGAACAGCAATTGGAGCACATATAAACGTCCAGGTAAGTACCGCCATCAGATTGCCGAGAAGCAGTCCAACAAACATATCGAAAGCACTTGCCCCCCACGTTACAAACAAAGCTCCGATTACAAACTCGGTTCCGGCGACATGCTCACCTGCAAAAATACCGGCAAAATGCCTGCCCGGCTGAAGCTTGTCCTGCGATACCGGCTCACGCTCGAATTCATAAAGAGCGTCCAGTCCCTTAATTGCACTGTCCTTAGCTTCGCTTGCCATTTCTTCCTTCCTTCCGATTTGTATTTATTTGAACTTACCTTAAGCTTGTCACTTGCTGCTCGTATTTTTTAACCTCTTTCAGCCAATCCATTCCAACAGGGACATTCTGCTCTGTGCAGTAGTAATCCCACACTGCACCAAACGGCATCGTCTTTAGTTCTTCCAGCAAGGCCAGTCTCGCTCCGTAGTCGCCTTGGTTTTCATACTGTCGCAACATATTATGTGGCTCAAGAGCCGCCATCAGAAGTGCTTTTATCATGCAGCGTGTCCCGATAACCCACGCCGCCAGACGATTTATGCTCGCGTCGAAAAAGTCCAGACCAATATGAATTCGCTTTTCATATCCGCCCCGAATAATCTCTTGTGCAACGGCCTGTAGCTCATCAGAGAGTATTACCACGTGGTCACTGTCCCAACGAACTCCCCTGCTCACATGCAACAGAATCTTATCCAGGAAGGTCATCACCGCCGATATCTTGTCACTGATAACCTCGGTCGGGTGAAAATGCCCCGCATCAAGGCAAAGCAGAATCTTGTTCTTCACAGCATAGCCCATATAAAATTCATGCGAGCCAACCACGTAGCTCTCCGAGCCAATCCCAAACAGTTTACTTTCAACCGAGTCAAGAGCATACTTCGGGTCAATCTTCTCCTCTAAAATAGCGTCGAGCGATTTTTTCAGCCTTTCTCTTGGGCCTTTGCGGTCAAACGGTATGTCCTTAAAACCGTCCGGCACCCAGATATTGGTCACGCATGCCGTACCCATTTGCCTGCCGATAGCTTCGCCGATTTTACGACAGGCGATGCCGTGCTCTATCCAGAACTTGCGAATTCCGGCATCGGCATGGGCCAATGTAAAACCGTCGTTCGCCTTTGGGTGTGAAAAAAATGTCGGGTTAAAATCAATCCCCTGCAAATGACTTTTACCCCAATCAATCCACCGACTGAAATGCTCGGCCACAAGCTTATTACGTTCGATTTTCTTTCCGTCTGTTTCTGCGTACATTGCGTGAAGGTTAAGACGATGCCTGCCGGGAATCAAACTCAAGGTCTTTTCCAAATCCGCACGCAATTGGTCAGCATTTTTTGCACGGCCGGGATAATTGCCCGTCGCCATGATTCCGCCGCTAAGCTCATTCCCGCCTTCGAAGCCAAGAACGTCGTCCCCCTGCCAGCAGTGAAGAGAAATTGGTATCGAACTTATCTTTTCAATTGCCGCATCGGCACCGACTCCGAGCTCAGCATATTGCTCTTTCGCTAATTCATAAGCTTTTTCAATGTCAGACATTTTTACCTCAGCTTTTTATTTCATGAATTCAGCAGAATTTCTTCAGCCTTTTTAGTCCATAAGCCGTTCAAGAGTTCCTCAGCCACCTCAGGCATCTTCTCTTTCATCTGCTCCAATGTCACCAGCGGCAATCCCTTACACGAAGGATAAACCATAATCTTACCTGGTATCGAGCGATTCTCCACCGCGCGGATTCCCTCAATGGCCGATTCCAGACCGCACAGGGCCGCCAGCGAAGTATTAGTATCTAACCGGCCCGATTCTACTTTAGCAAGCACCGTTTTCATATCTTCAAGTGTCGAGCCGCTCGTGCCGTTGGCATATAGTCGTTTTGCAATATAAGTATCCAAATCAATTTCGCTGTTTACCAAGGCCGGTATTCCCGCAAAGACATTGATAATCGCCCCTTTGGCCGAATTTTTAATTGCTTCAGCTACCATCGCAGGAACCGGTGCCATAATAACGGTATAATCAAATTTAACTTGCGGCTTATTTTTGCTGGAATTGTAAAAACTCGGCTCAACTCCGTTGGCTTTTGCTATCGGCCCAGCTATTCTTTTCAAAACCTCCAACCGTTTGTCATCAACATCACCGGCAAAAATACTTATACCATCGACGCCCTGGCAGACATTCCTTATTACGTGCATCATTCCCATCGGCCCAGCCGCACCGACCACGTTTATCTTATCGCCGGGGCGAATCTCGCCGTCCTCAGGCACGCGACTCATCGACTCGGCAGGGTCGGTCCCTTCTGTCCCGACGATTCTTATCCTGCCGTAATGCAGTCTGCCGACTGTAGCTGAAATCTCTCTGCCAAACTTTCCGCCGCACTGCACAATATTTAACAATCCCCCCGTCGCCACCTTGCTGAATAACTGCTCGACAGTTCCGCTATTCGACCCAAAGTATAATACATCATCAAAAGCAGCATCCGGTAAATCCGCTATGTTACTAACTGCTCTGCCTTCAAAACCATCAGGACAACTCCCAACACAGGTAATATCAATTGGCAGTCCATATTCATCAAAAAATTGCCGGAGCAGTGCTGTGTCAATCTCAACATCTGCGACAATCAGTATCTTTCCGCTTTTTTTTATGGCCTGTCGTTCTTTTGTCGAGTAAGCATTCTCAACGCACGCCCACGGCTCAATCAGGGCTATTGCCGATGCGCTAAGCTGCTCTGAAACCGGCACGAGCATCGACTCACCTTCGGGCGAGGTAATGACCCGCTCGTCCATCAGAACATATTCCTGCAGCGCTCCTTCGAAATTGTACCCGAACGAGCCGTTTGAATTCTCACTCGGCAGCCATCGATAGTCCGTTTCAACTAAGTATCGTTCGCCAGGCGCAAATAATTTTACTGCCGGACCTGTCTCCACAACACGCACTACTGATTCGTGTCCGGGAACAGTAGGCACACTATCCGGGACATAACTGGAAATCCCTTTGAGAATCTCCAAATCAATTCCGGAAAGTATCTTTGTCTTGCGGGGATGATTCGAAAACTGCTTTAAAAGTTTTAAATCAGAAAAGCATAGCCCCACCGCTTCAACCCGACACACAATCTGATGCGCACCCGGCCGAGGTATTTCTTTACTGCTGTTGAATACAAGCTTATCCGGCCCGACCAATTGAACCGCCCGCTGTGTTGCAGGTAATTGTCCCACGGTTGATTTCCTCTATCGAAGTAACTTCCTAATCCGCTTATAGTGCTTGTCCCAGGTTGGCTTATCATGGGGCTGATACTGCTTCAGCTCGAACGAACCAGCCACAATGCTGCGCAATTGTTCCAGTGAGTCAATCTGGCCCGTGGCTTTAGCCTGCATCAGTATATTTCCGCTGGCGGTCGCCTCAACCGGCCCGGCTATGACCTTTTTGCCCGTGGAGCTTGCCACGAATTGACAGAGCAATTCGTTCTGTATGCCCCCACCAACCATATGCAGAGTTTCAAGTTCTTCAGAGGTTATCTCCTCAAGCTTTTCAATCGCCCATCTGATTCTAAATGCAAGTCCTTCCAATATTGCCCTGACCACTGCTCCTTTATCTTCAATCTTTTTCTGGCCGGTCTTCTCAAGATGTGCGTTAATTCTCGCCGGCATGTCACCGGGCGCTAAAAAGCTCGCATCGTTGGCGTCAATATACCGCGCAAAAGGTTTGGCTTTATCAGCTATCTCAGTTAGCTCTTCATAAGACAGCTCCGTTCCTTTGCTTCCCCACTGCTTCCTGCACTGCTGCACCAGCCAGAGCCCCATCACATTCTTAAGCAGACGAATCGTTCCTTCTATACCGCCTTCATTAGTAAAGTCACCTTCGAATGTTTTCTCATTAATGAAAGGTTCGGTTGTTTCAACTCCAACCAGGCTCCACGTCCCGCAGGAAATGTACGCCCATTTATCATCGCTTGCCGGAACCGCCGCTACCGCCGATGTGGTATCATGCGCACCGATTGCTATAACGGGAATCGGCCCGCAGCCTATTTCATTGCCAATCTTCGCCAGAACCTGACCTACCACTGTACCCGGTTTGACAGTCTTAGCCATAATCCCTAATGGCAGTGACAACTTGTCAAAGATTTCCTGCGACCATTCGCCTGTTCGCATATCCATCAACTGACTGGTGCTGGCGATGGTATATTCACTGTAGATTTTGCCGCACAGGGCATAAGAGAATAAATCCGGCATAAACAAAAGATTTGTCGCCCTGGCCAGCGCCGCCGAGCGAGCCAGCCGCATCGATAGAAGTTGATATATAGTATTGAACTGCAAAAACTGTAGTCCCGTGTTTTCATATATCTGCCTTTTCAGCATCAACTCAAACGCCTTTTCCATCACGCCGTTGGTTCGACTGTCACGATAGTGATATGGATTCTCAATCAACTGTCCGCTCGAATCCAGCAAACCAAAATCCACCCCCCATGTATCGATACCGAGACTCCAAACCTGAGCGCCGGCCTGTTTTGTCGCCTTGGTAATTCCCGTTTTGATTTCGCTGAAGATTTTATTGAAATCCCAACGCAGTGCCTCATCCTGTTGAACCGGCCCATTGTCAAATCGGTGGACCTGCTCGAGTTCAAGTTTCTTAGATGAAACTGATCCCAGCATCACCCGTCCAGATTCTGCGCCAATGTCGATTGCTATATACTTCTTTATCTCAGCCATTGTTTAGTCCACCGCAGCCTTTCCCTATTTTTACACGAGATTGTATAGCCTTGACGACAGCCCTTGCAAATTGAAAATGATTAGCACTTAGTGACAAATACTACTTTGTCTTTGTCATCGATATGAACCGGCAATGTAAGAGATGTGCGCAATAAAAAAGCCAGATCCTAAAAAGCAGAATCTGGCTTCGGAGGAGGGTGATGAAAAGCAAATAATTGCTTATTTTAACAAAGTCTCCCAAATACCCATTCGTCGCCAAGAAAAGTCTCTACGTTAGTGTAATCGAAAAAATAAACCTGAATTCTTTAATCAAAATCTCATTTATTCTTTAGAGAGCACTTTGACTTCTTTTCTTCAACTATTACTGTTGAAAAACACCGGATTTTTCGGTATTTTTTAGCAAAATCGGCCAAACATGCTCAAAAGTCACATTTTGATACGCTCCCAAAGGCTGATTTGTTCTATCTGTTTTAACGTTTTTGTTGTTAGTTCTTTCCTCCAAATGACAGGAAAGTCACGATGAACACAAGGGTTACGATATCAGACCTATGCCAGGCAAAATTACAGGGCTCTAAAATTTCCGCCGTTAGCTGTTACGATTACACTACCGCCCGGCTCGTGGCCCAAACACCCGTCCAGATGATTCTGGTTGGTGATTCCGCCGCCCAGCTGGTTCTCGGCCACGATTCCACCCTTCCGGCAACCATGGATTTCATGGTAACAATCACCGCCGCTGTACGCCGTGGAGCACCAAACGTCTGTCTCGTTGCCGACATGCCTTTCCTATCTTATCAGGTCGGCATTGCCGAAGCCGTCAAAAATGCAGGCCGATTTGCCGCCCAGGCCGGCGCTCAACTAATAAAGATAGAGGCTACAAGCGTACATCTCAACGTAATAAAGGCCATCAGTGACGCAGGTATGGCAGTCATGGCCCATATTGGCATGCTGCCGCAGACAATTGGTAAAATAGGCAAGTTTAAAGCTGAAGGCACTACTGCTGAAATGGCCATTCAACTCATTGAATTGGCAAAACAGACAATAAACGCAGGTGCATCTTCACTGCTGTTGGAGGGTGTCGCCGCCGAAGTCGCCCAGATTATCACGAAAAATAGCGATGTCCCGGTGATTGGCTGTGGTTCCGGCCCTCATTGCGACGGCCAAATTCTCGTTGCCCCCGATATCCTCGGCCTGACCTCAGGTCCGAAACCCAAATTCTCCAAAAGTTACGCCGACCTTGCCAAAGGCACCGTCGATGCCTTTACCACTTATGCAAACGAAGTGGCCAAGGGCACATATCCCGACCACGACCATTGTTATCATGTAAAACCCGGCCAGCTCGAAAAACTACAGCAGCTAATGAAAAATTCCTAATCCTGCAGATACTTCAGTCGTTATTTCAGTAATCCGTAATCGACCAATGTCTGCCGTAATGCTGCTTTCCTGCCTTCGGCCAGAGGTGTCATCGGCAAACGCATCTCATCCGAAGCCATATTAAGCATCGCCATCGCCGCTTTAATGGGTATTGGATTGGTTGCCAGAGACAACAGGTTTTTACTCAGGGCGAAAAGTTTCTTATGCCATTTCAAAGCTGAAACAAAATCACCTTCCAGAATCAAATCCGTCATTGCTTTGACATCAGACGGAACGATATTCGCAACTACACTTATAACTCCTTTGCCCCCCACTGCGCATATCGGAAGCGTCAGCGAATCGTCACCCGATATCACTGTAATGTCACAGCCGGTCACTATCTCACTTGCCATATCGAGTTTTCCCGTGGCCTCTTTTATAGCCACGATATTCTCCAGCTCCCCAAGCCGCACCACGGTATCTGGCTTAAGCCCTTCGCCGCCGCACCTACCTGGTATGTTGTAAAGCACAATCGGCAAATCAACTTCTTCCGCAATTGCTTTGAAGTGCTGATAGAAACCTTCCTGTGTCGGCTTATTGTAATATGGACAGACCTGCAAAGTCGCATCAGCCCCGACCTTTTTACTGAAAGCCGTAAGCTCAATCGCCTCAGCAGTACTATTCGAACCGGCCCCCGCTATCACAGGCACCTGCCCCGCCGCTTTTTTGACTACTCTCTCGATGACCTGTTTATGTTCCGGATGGCTGAGCGTCGGTGATTCACCGGTAGTTCCAACCGGCACTATCGCATCGATGCCGCCCTCTATCTGAAATTCGATTAACTCATCAAGCGTTTTGAAGTCTATCTCACCGTCCTGAAACGGCGTTATCAACGCCACCATTGCTCCGTTAAACATCTCGGCCTCCTATTTAAAACCATCTCTCACAACTCGTGTTTCGTACATCTTCTTACAATTTTCAATCTTCAGTATTCAATATCCTGAGGTATTCTTTTACTGTATTATACAATCCCATCTCGAGCGCCTCAGCTATTAAAGCATGCCCTATTGAAACTTCAAGCACTTCGTCAACAGCGCCTAAAAACATTCCAAGATTCTCAAGATTCAAATCGTGCCCGGCATTAACATCGAGTCCCGCATCCTGCGCCGCCGCCGCTGCCGCTGCAAATCTTTGCACCGTCTCGTCGAGATTTCTTCCCGTACGAAACGCTGTCGCATAAGGCTCGGTATACAGCTCTACTCTGTCAGCCAGAACCTTAGCCGCTTCTTCAATTCCCTCCGCCGCGTCCATGAACAAACTGACACGAATATCGAGCAGCTTCAACTCTTCGACAACCGGTTTCAACCTTTCGAGGTTAGCCTCGATGTCCCAGCCGTGGTCACTCGTGTTTTGACTCGGGTCATCCGGAACAAGCGTTGCCTGGTCCGGCCGAACCTCTTTCACCAATTCCATATATTTGCCGGTAAATGGATTGCCTTCGATATTATATTCAACACCACCGAAGCAGCTCACCGCCTCTTTAAGCTCATACACATCCGAATATCGTATATGCCTTTCGTCAGGCCGCGGATGCACTGTAATCCCACAAGCCCCGGCGGCAATCACCGTCTTCGCCGACTCGATTACAGACGGTATCCCGATATCACGCTGATTCCTCAAAAGTGCAATCTTATTCAAGTTAACGCTCAGCTTAGTCATAACCCGCCGATTATACTCCCGCCTCATACTCCATCAAGAAAATAAACATCTTTTGGTACTTGACTGAGATACTCGTGACTAATGTGTGTCTTGCCAAACCAGAACCACTGCCATATTATATCCACGATGGAACTAAAAGGAAAAACTGCTGTCATCACCGGCTTGACCGGCGAATTAGCCCCAGCGTTAGCCATATGCAGAACGAGTCTAATAAACCGGAGTTTCAAATGATCATCAGAAAAGAAACTGTTGCAGATATTGATAAAATAACAGAAGTCACAATTGCTGCCTTCCGGACTCTCCCGATCAGCAATCACACAGAACAATTCATAATAAATGCATTGCGTGCTGCAGATGCGCTGACTATTTCTCTTGTGGCAGAAATTGATGGGAGAATTGTCGGGCATATCGCTTTTTCCCCGGTAACAATTTCTGATAATTCAATAGGCTGGTACGGCCTCGGTCCAGTTTCTGTATTACCGGATTATCACAAGCAAGGCATTGGGAAATCGCTTGTCAACGAAGGGTTGTCTTTACTGAAAGAGTTGGGCGGCCAGGGCTGCGCACTTGTGGGAGATCCGAAATTCTATCAGAGGTTTGGTTTTCGGAATTTCCCGGAACTTGTTCATGAGGGTATCCCGCAAGAAGTTTTCCTGGCCTTACCGTTCAACGAAAAGGTTCCACAAGGTATAGTTGTATTTCATGAAGCATTTGGCGCAACAGAGTAAAACGAAGGCGGGTCGTTAAATTTAGCCCCCGAATTTATTCGGGGGTTACTTCTTGTCTTTTTATATAGCCCCCAGTCCTGTGCTGGGGGATTTGATTTCGGTTAGCCCCGTTGCTCGCCTGTCCCTGCAAGTTATAAGCAGGGGCGACGGGGGATTTTGTCATTTGTCATACCTGCGCACGCAGGTATCCATTCTTTCTCGCAATACGCAGCACTCAGAACGCTGTACGATAATATATCGTTGACGTAGCCGGGAAATTGCTGACAATATTGTGATGATAATTTGCATCAACTCGAATTTTGACATGGTCGAAAGAGAATGAGGCACCCTAAGAAAGCAAATGCCTTCCGCACAGTTGGGTTAGAGAGA
>CAZNXD010000053.1:0-6801 GCA_964576935.1 uncultured Pirellulales bacterium
TACCGGAAATTGAACCTGTTGACCAAGAAAAAGGATTTTCTTTGACATGTCCCCTTTGGGTGCAAAACTAAAGGCAACGCCGGCTAAGTCCGATAACAACGCCGGTCAATGTCCGCACTGTAAAACTCACCTGGCCAGAATAGCCGAACTGCAGGCCCGTCTTACCCAGTGTTCAGACACCTTTTCCCAGACCGTTTCTCAAATCAAAAACAGCCAAAAGGCAAAGGCACGGGTCGAAGAGATGGACGAGCGATTCATCGAGCAGTGCGTCCGAGCAAAGGTTGATGCCGAAACTGAGCTGCAGGAAAAATCTCACCAGTTCGCCGAACAGATAGCTGCCCTGAAAACTCAGGCACTGGCAAAAATTAACCTCTGCGCCAAGCAGATTGCCCAGATGAAACAGCAGCGAGCCTCACTCGAGCAGAAACTAAACGAGCTTGCCCAGAAAGCAGGCAAAGATAAGTCAAACTATCAGCAGGCAATAAACCAGTTGAAAACTCAGGCCCAGCAGAAGCTTTCCGCTATAAATGAACAGACCCAAAAGCAACAGCTCGCTCTTAACGATAAAGTAAAACAGCTCGAACAGACTATACAAAACTTAGCTGGTCAATTAGAAAACCAGCAAATCCAGGCTGATGCCATCATAGCTGAAAAAGAAAAGCTGCATCGGCAGCAACTCACCGAACTCAAGCAACAACACGAGCAGAACACAACACAGTTAAATGCTCAACTTGGCAATAAACTCCAAACACAAGAGCAGGAGCTTTCAAGAATCAAAGCTGCCCTCAACCAGGCCAACGAACAAATCTCTGCCAATGCCAGAAAGGCTGCAAGAGCCGAAGAGCTTAACGAAAGACTGCTCCAACAATGCAACATGGCAAAGCTCGGCGCCGATACGGAAATCTCGGAAAAAGCAAAAGAATTTGCCAGGCAGATAAGCCATCTAAAAACCGATGCTACTAAAAAGCTTACAGCCATCTCTACCGAGAACACTAAAATCAAGAAAGCAGCTCAAAACGCCCTTCAAAAAGCTTCTCAACGAATCAAGACTCTCGAGCACGCTATCAGTTGTCTAAACGCCACCGCCTCTTCGATTGAGTCACCTGACATCGCTGTAGAACCCATCGAATCACAGCAAGTATAAAAAACCGCCGTAAATCACAATAATGCCCTTGCATAAAATATCTCGCGGTTTTGCTTTGGCGTCTGATTTGTTTTCTTTTGACCGAATTTATGGTTTCAGCTATCATTTTACAGGTTCTTTCATGCGCAAATATTAAAGGATAATGTTATGGACAATTCATTCGCTATCACCATCGCCTTTATTGCCGTGGCGACCCTTGTCGCCGCTTTTATCAGGCGGATAACGAAGGACAAATGCCTTCGCGACTTCAGGGACCATCGAGTCAATCTTTTACACACTGACGGCAAGAAAATATGGGGCCGACTCAGAATAGAAAATACCGGCCTTGAGCTCATATATCAGGCCAAACAGAAAGATGCCGACGGCCATGAAGAAGCAAGCTACATCCTCTACAAATGTGAGTACCCGAAAATCCAGGCCCTGGTCCGATTCCTTGATGAATTGTCCAACGAAAACAAAAAGTTAAGGCAGAAGAAACTCATCAAAACCTACCACCCCAGGTTTCTTGCCAGAGCAAAAAGAAAAACCGCTAACGTCTTTAGAACCATTAGAGACTCGGTCGCCGAGGTAGTTAACCTCCTGATTAGCAGGGTCAAAAAAACCGCCGGCGTCGGAGCTACAATCGGCAGCCAGGACAAATACGTCACACAAATGAAACAGCAGCTCATGGGCTCGGTGGGAACTTCTTACGAACCCCTTCTCGAACGCTACATAGGCCACAAAGTTGTTCTCGAAATAGTAAAAAATGACCAGGTTATCGAATATTCCGGCGTGCTCAAAGACTACACCGCCGACTTCCTCGAGATAATGGACGTTGACTATAAAGATGACAAAAGCGAACAGCCAAGAAAGGCTGATATAGTAGTGCCAAGACAATATGGTTTAATCAGACACTTGGGTGAATAAAAATGTTAAAGGATTTGATTCAAAAAAACAGAAGTTACCGCAGATTCGACCAGCAATTCAAAGTACAGCCTCAAACTCTCCGCGAGCTTGTCGATTTGGCCCGGCTTTCGGCTTCCGGCGCCAATCTCCAGCCGCTCAAATACATCCTCTCCTGTGACGAAAAAACCAACGCAATCATTTTCGAGCATCTCGCCTGGGCCGGTTATCTCAAAGACTGGCCAGGCCCCGACCAGGGCGCAAGACCGTCCGCCTATATAATAATCCTCGGTGACACTCAGATTTCTAAATCATTCGGCTGCGACCACGGCATCGCCGCACAGAGCATCCTGCTTGGCGCAGTAGAAAAAGGTCTCGGCGGCTGCATGATTGCCACTATCAAAAAAGAATTAGCCGACAAACTAAATGTTCCAGAACAATACCAGATACTGCTTGTTATAGCTTTGGGTAAGCCAAAAGAGAAAATCGCAATAGAAACCCCCAAAGACGGTGACATCAAATACTGGCGCGACAGCAGCGGCGTCCACCACGTACCAAAACGTCCGCTTGACGAAATCATAATCAAACAATACTAAACTTCTATGCGAATCCTCGCCCTCGAACCGTATTATGGCGGCTCTCATCAGGCCTTCCTTGACGGCTGGTCAAAGCTCAGCCGTCACGACTGGACTATCCTGACCTTGCCGGCCTACAAATGGAAATGGCGAATGCGACACGCCGCCATCACTTTCGCTCAGGATGTTAACGAACGAATACAAGCAGGCCAAAGCTGGGACATCATCTTCTGTTCTGACATGCTCAACCTCGCCGAATTCCTCGGTCTCGCCTCAGACTCTTTAAAAAGCCTGCCCACTGTAGCTTACTTTCATGAAAACCAGTTAACTTATCCCGTCCGCTTCGAAGATGAGCGTGATTACCAGTTCGCCATGACCAATCTCACTACTGCACTTGCCGCAAAAAGCGTCTGGTTCAACTCAGCCTATCACAGAGACTCTTTCCTTGAAGCAATCCCGGCTTTTCTCAACAGGATGCCCGATTACCACCCAATTGATGCTGCCGGCCAAATCAAAGCCAAGTCACATATTCATTCTCCCGGAATCGAATCCTTTCCCCGGCGAACCGAAAGGAAACCAGGCCCCGTTAGAATACTTTGGTCCGCCAGATGGGAGCATGACAAGAACCCCGAAGACTTTTTCGAAGCCCTCAAAATCATAAAAGAACATGACGTCGATTTTCGCATCAGCATCATCGGCCAGCAGTTCCGAGATACACCCGAAGTGTTCGACCGGGCAAAAGACTACTTCGCCAAACACATAGACCACCGGGGCTATCAGCAAAAAGATGATTATAAAACCGCTCTTACCGAAGCTGACCTAATCATATCAACTGCCAACCACGAGTTCTTCGGCCTGAGCGTTATAGAATCCATAGCCGCTGGAGCTTATCCTCTGTTGCCGAAGCGATTATCCTATCCTGATATTCTCCAGCTCGATAAAAACCCCAAAAACGAAGGGTTCTTCTACGATGGCAGTGTGAACGATTTGGCCGCAAAAATAGAAATGCTTGCAAACAGAGCTGAAAAGAACAGCCTCTGGCAAAATGACCCGAACAAAGCAAAGAAAATCACCGAACGTTTTGAATGGCCGAATCTAACCCCACTGCTCGACAATGCCGCCGAAGCATCTAAAACTGACGCACCTTAATCACAAGCAGGCTCTGCTTGTTCTTGCTATCTTCCTGTGAACAAAGAAGCGCCGTCGCCAGATACTTACTCCACGTTACCGGTGCCCCTATAACACCGGGTTGCAACGGTTTCAATGTTAAGCCCACCTCCGTTTCGACAAATTCCATATCGCCGCCGTCACTGAGAAACCCTTTAAGCACCCCAGTTATACGAAGGTTAACAAGTTCTCTTTCCGGTATGTCACGCGGCATTATTTTAAAGGACCTCACAGCGTCTGCAAATTTATATTTGCTCGCATCATACCATCGGCCGTAATAGAAAAACTTATCAATTGCTATTCCCTCGCCGATTGTAAAATATGCCGGCTTGCCTTCGCTCACTGTAATAGATATTTCACTCTCTTCAACGGAGCTCAGCTTCTCTTTAATTCTATCAAGCCTGATCGCAAAATCCTGCTGCCAGCCCATTCCTACTTTAAGCTCTGACTCATCGAGTATCTCCGGCCGCATGGGCGCCAGAATACCCGTAGTCACACGCTCCCATATCCCGTCAATTGCCGCGTACTCATCCTTATCAACAGTCACTATTTTCATAGCGATTTCAAATTGAGCAGCTTGCTCAGATTCCGGTTCCGCCTCAGTTGTCTCTGCGACAGGTTCCTGGATTTGGCTTTCAGTCTGCTCCGATACTTGTACCTGTTGGACTTCTTCCGTCTGACAGCCAGCCAGAACAAGAAGACTCATTGCAATATAAATAGTTATTTTATTCATGGCCGGAATTATATACATCTGCTTTAATATCACGCAAGAGAAATCTACAAACTCCTTGTCATAACCTTCTTCTGCCGTTAGAATCCTGCCCATCAACAATCTAAATGTGAGGCGGTAAATGAAAGCAAAACTCAGATTCCTTGGCGCGGCCCAAAACGTCACCGGTTCTCGCCACATGCTCGAACTCGACGGAACTAAACTCCTCGTTGACTGCGGTATTTACCAGGAACGCCAATTCCTTTCCCGCAACTGGGACCCCTTCCCCGTCGAGCCGAATACCATAGATGCCGTCCTGCTGACCCACGCGCACCTCGACCATTGCGGTCTTTTGCCTAAGCTCGTCAAAGAGGGCTTCAACGGAAAAATCTATTGCACAAACGCAACCGCAGAAATCACGAAGATTATCCTGCTTGATTCGGCTCACATACAGGAAGAAGATGCCGCATACAAAAAGAGACGTCACCAAAAGGAAGGCCGAAAAGGCCCATACCCCGAAGAACCACTCTACACAACCGAAGACGCACAGGCCGTCTTCCCGCTGTTTTCACCTATCGGTTATAAACAATGCACTCAACTCAATAATAATCTCGAAGCATGTTTCTACAACGCAGGCCACGTCCTCGGCTCATCGATTATAAAAGTAACCGCAAACATAAAAGGCAAACAGCGAGTCATTCTCTTCACCGGTGACATCGGAAGACCCGACCGGCCCATCGTTGAGGACCCTGATTGTTTCGAGCAGGCCGACTATGTCGTCACAGAGTCAACCTATGGCGACCGAACACACGAGCCGACCGAGAGTATAAAAGACAGATTAGCTGCACTCATAAACGAAGCCTATGAACAAAAGGGTAAAATTATTATCCCAAGCTTCGCACTCGAACGCTCCCAGGAAGTACTTTACTATCTCAACGGACTGCTTCTCGAAGAACGAATTCCTCCAATCAAGGTCTTTCTCGACAGCCCCATGGCAGCCAAAATCACAGAGGTCTTCAAGCATCACCCGGAAATGTTCGACAGCGAAATGAAAGAGCTCTTAAGGAATCATGAATCACCGTTCGAGTTCCCGGAACTTAACTTAACCAGTTCCACTGACGAATCAAAAGCCCTCAACGAACGAAAGGGCCCTTACATAATCATCGCAGGCTCCGGAATGTGCACAGGAGGCCGAGTCAAACACCATCTTGCAAACAACATCAGCGACCCTACTACCACAGTAATCTTCGTCGGCTACCAGGCCGTCGGTACACTTGGCCGAAGAATCGTCGACGGTGAAGAAAACGTTCGAATCCTCGGGGTTGAACGCCCAGTCAAAGCAAAAATAGAAAAAGTAAAAGGCTTTAGCGCCCACGCCGACCGCGATGAGCTGTTGCAGTGGCTAAAGAATTTAAAAAATCCCCCGCGTTGTGTCTTTGTAGTCCACGGCGAAAAAAACAGTGCCGCTTCATTCGCGGATTACATCAAAGATAGCACCGGTTGGAAAGCTATCGTCCCCGAATACCAGCAGGAAGTTACTTTGGACTAATACCACCCATGCCCTCCGCGGCGCTAATCCGTATATTTTTCTGACATTGCCAGAATCCGGCCCGGCTCTTCCGGCATCTGCGTCCTCGCCGAAAGATACGCCGCCTCGATTACCGCCATATTATTAAGATGCTCACGTAACGTCGAGACCGGCTTATTTTCTTCAGGCTCGAGACAACTCAATGCAAAACTCTCAAACATCTGACGCATATCCGAGTCTCCGTCTTCGTCGAACCGTTTCCCTTTGAGTTTTTTCCCTTCGACATCACTAACAGCGAGCGAACTGCCACTGACTGTAACAACCTTATCCCGATAGTACAGTTCAAGCGTTTCGCTTCGCCCGCTTTCTCCTGAGGCTCTTTTCGCCACAAGATTCACGCAGAAATTGTCACTGAACCTCATCACAACCACCGCGATATCTTCGGTCAGCGCATGCCTCTGCTGCCGGTCAGCCGCCATATTCGTATTCGTCGAATAAACCTGCTCAGGCACACCGAACACAATCACAACCTCATCGACAAACCCATAGCAGTTCTTCAGCAGCACTCCTCCCCCGGCAAGTTGCGGGTCATTGTACCAAGCAGGCCGACTCTCTTGGCTATAGCTGCACACCGCTGTTATCAATAAAGGCTTCTCCTCCTGCTCCTCGATAAACTCCCGCAGAATTGAATACTTCTTGCTGAACCTCTGCGCCGAAGCGACCGAAAAAACTACCTCATTCTCCTCAGCCAGTTTAGCCAGTTCCACCGCCTCGCCGAAGTCACGCCCCGCCGGCG
>CAZNXD010000053.1:6811-8840 GCA_964576935.1 uncultured Pirellulales bacterium
TATAGCCCCGCCGCAACTACTAAACAATCCAGCTCATTACCTATCACAAACTGCCGATAGTCATCGAACGCGCTGCACCGGTACCGTTGAGCTACTTTTTCAACAAGCTCGCTGTCCTTATCCGCAACAGCTATAAGCTTGTAATGCTCCAGCCCCGCTATAGTCTCAAGCAGACCCTCCCCGCCGTCCTTAAGACCAAGCACTCCCGTTCTGAGCTCCTTCTCGCTCATATTTCCATCACTCAAAACTCACTTTTACTGAGTGTCACTTTCTTTTCCACGCCGCCCGAGCTGATTACATAATCGCCGTAAAATCCGCGCGTCTTATACTCACCCGCCTCATCAGCCGCACCTTCGGTCTTGGTCCACCACTTATCGAAAACAAGCTTGCGATAAGCCGCCGCCTGGGCCGTCGCTGTCCAGTCTTTCTTCCACATAGCCGTCTCCGGCATCCAGTGGTCGCCCGCCCAGAAACCCCACATCAAAATAGCTTCGACCTTCGGATGCGCAAAGACAATCGGGAAAAACCTTTCAAGCTCCTCAGCCATTCCCTCTTCGGTATCGGCCCTGAAAAGACATTCGGTGATTTTAATCGGCAAATCGAACTTAGCCAGCTTATCTAAGGTCTTCTGAACGTGCTCGTTCGTAGTAACCGCCGTGCCCTTAGAGTCATTCTTCCTCGAAGTTACAAAATGCGCCTGGCATCCAATCCCGCCGATGGGTACACCCGTCGCCAATAGCTTTTCGATTTGTTCTATATAAGAACTGGCATTGTAACCTTTCTCAACAATAACGCCGTAATCATTCACATACAGAGTAACATTAGGATTACCCACCTTGGCCATAGAAGCCATTTCATTGATAATGCTGTCTCCCAAACGCTTGCGGAAAAATGTGCCGTTAATCATCTCATTGTTCAAATCGAACTCTTCTATCCTGCCTTTAAAATGCTTTGTAACATCAACCGCCCTGCTGGCCACCGCCGCCCGAAGCTCATCGTTATTCAGCTTCTTCAGCCAGTCCATAGCGTATTTTTCTTTCTCCCAGAATATGCAGTGCCCGCGCATCGGTATGCCTAACTCATTACACATCTCCCATATCCTGTCCGCCCTGTAATAATCGACAACACCACGACTTGCCTCGCAGTCATACCATTTCAGAGCGTTCTCATGCACCGCGTAGTTGAAATTCTCTTTCAGGATTTTCAGATACATCTTCCTGTCCGCATCCGACATCGCTTTACTATCTTTTTCCGCCAAACTGTCCGGCACCGCCGTACCAAACAGAAATTCATGACGAACCTGCTCGACCTTAACGTCGGCCCCCGGCTTAGCCTTGACTATGATATCGCCCATCCGTATTTTCTCTATCCGCTCTTGCATAGCCGCCGGCTTTACCTTCGCCGCAATATCATCTTCTGCAAAAGAGTTGCCCACGATAATTACCTCCATAACCAGAACCAGTAAAATTAACCTTGCCTTCATAATCCACACTCCTTATTTATATTGAACCACCATTCCCTACTAACCAGCCAACATCTTAACCTATCCCACAAAAAAAGCAAACCGTTTAGCAGTCGCCGGAACGGCGACTTGGTTAGCTGTTAGCCCCCTGCATCGTAGGGGGTCAAGTCTTTCTCTTGGGGGTTATTTGTCATTCTGAGCGCAGCGAAGAATCTGTTAGCCCCCTGCATCGTAGGGGGTTATTTATTATTCGGGGGTTACTGTTTTCTTGCGAAGGTGGATATCAGACGGTTCTCCGTCTTCTTCTGTCTTTCTGCTTCCTGATTTTTTCTATCTTTTTTGCTTCCGGGCTTTCTTTTCCAAGTAATTTATTCTCCAGCAGTTCACACATTTGCTTTCTCGCATAATAACGGTTCAGTCCCTGGCTCCGGCTCTTTTGAACCTTCACTGCCAACCCGCTGCAAATATGTTTTAAATGCACACAGGTAGAACTTTTATTCACTTTCTGCCCCCCTGCTCCACTGCTTCGAACGAATTTTTCTTCAATATCATTCTCAAGCAGACCGC
>CAZNXD010000054.1:0-8771 GCA_964576935.1 uncultured Pirellulales bacterium
GGTCCCTGGAAAATATCGCCTTACATGCTACTTTTGGGGGGTGAAAACCAGCTCGATTCCGTGACAGGGAACCAAGCAGCAAAGATATTGCTCATAAAATTCCTGGCAGGTCGGGCTAAGATTTACGAAAAAGCCGAACAGCTTCCTGAGTTGCCTGCCCAGCCAGAAGGGAGACCTGAAAATCAGTTTCAGTGAAACGATTCTTATTCTCGTATCGGTGTAGAAAATTGGGACTTTTCTTTTGAGCTGGTGTGCTTCGTCCACAAAATAGTAAAATGTGTAGAGCCCAAAGGTCCTTTTATGCGTGTAGTCTGAATAGAAATAGGGATTGGAGAAATGAGGCACGAAAATGTGGGCGGTACCGTCAGGCTTCAGCACCCTGATGATATCCATCATAATCCGCTCAAAATTCTCAAGATGCTCGAGAACGCTTCGACAGTGAATCTGGTCAACACAACTGTCCGGCAAAAAACCAAGCCCCTGCTCCAAATCAGATACGACATCAACACAAGGCAAATCGACCTTGTCGATGCCGATTCTCCCCGGCTTTTTCTTGGCTCCGCAGCCAAGGTCAACTATGACCGGACTGTCACTAACCAATTTTCTTTCAAGGTCTATTTTACTGCGGTATTCCATATAACTCGTCCATTTTAAAAGTCTCTGAGAATAATATCAGGAGATTATAACACTTCAAATTGAAGCCGCAACGTCATAAAAAAATACTCATATTTATTGATTCTCTCTGCGCAAAATTATAATATGTTGTGCCCTTCGACGGATTCGGTGTTTTAGAAACCAGAGTCATAGGGCAAAATCAAAAACTGTAACTTGGTGGACGGAAGAATTATACTATGGTATTTAGTTCGATTACTTTTCTTTTTCTTTTTCTACCGCTTGTTTTGGCTATCTACTACCTGCTTTTTACACCCGTCATATTCGGAGTTGCCCCCAACTTCTGGCGACGGGCCAGCAACCTTTTCCTTCTGGTCGTTAGCCTGGTCTTCTATTTTTGGGGCGAAAAGTTCCTCGTTTGGATTGTAATTACTTCAACCACTATTGACTATATCTGTGGCCTAATCATCTCTGAGGGTTTTTTACAGCAGCCTAAGCAGCTTATTTTTGACGACGGTCGGACCTTTCGACATAAATTCGGTCTAATTGCTTCAATATGTTCAAACCTGGCTTTTCTTGGCGTCTTCAAATACTTTAACTTCGGGATTGATAGTTTCAACAACTTTATGCAAACTCTTAGCCTTACAGATCTGCAACTAAACAACATCGCCCGCATTACCTTGCCGCTGGGCATCAGCTTCTATACCTTCCAGTCTATGAGCTACACCATCGATGTCTACCGTGGCAATATTCGGGCCACTCGCAACTTTATCGACTTCGCCTGCTATGTCACTATGTTCCCGCAATTAGTTGCTGGCCCCATTGTTCGCTATAGGGACATATCAGAACAGCTTACTCATCGGACCATAAATACCAACCTATTCGCCTCCGGGGTGACACGCTTTATTATTGGTCTCGGGAAAAAAATTCTTATCGCCAACAATGTCGCCGTTACCGCAGATAATATCTTCTCCTTGCCGGATGAAAGCATCACTACCAAAGTTGCTTGGCTCGGAATATTCGCTTATACCCTTCAGATATATTTCGACTTTTCAGGTTATTCGGACATGGCCATTGGTCTCGGCCGTATGTTCGGCTTCCGCTTCAAAGAAAATTTCGACTATCCATACATCGCCAGCTCCGTGCGCGAATTCTGGCGTCGATGGCATATTTCGCTGTCAAGCTGGTTCAAAGACTATCTTTACATACCACTTGGAGGCAGTCGTCACGGGGCAAATCGCACATACTTTAACCTCGTTATAGTATTCTTTTTATGCGGGCTATGGCATGGTGCAAGTTGGACCTTTGTCATCTGGGGATTATATCACGGCTTCTTTCTCGTCCTTGAGCGTCTTTGGCTGGGCAGGCAATTAGACCGGCTCGGCAAATTTCCCGGTCACATATATACGCTGTTGGTTGTAATCTGCGGCTGGGTTATTTTTCGCTGCGATACTATTTTTCAGGCCTTTGTCTTTCTCTCCGCTATGTTTGGCTTGGCCCCGGTCACGCATGTAGCCAGTGATGAAATTTTATATCTGTCTCGCGACATACGACTATTTCTATTCTTCGGTGCAATCTTCTCTATGCCGGTTCTGCCGGTAGTAAAAAACTGGCTTAAAAGTCTTAGATTTAAGAGCAATCTATTTACTCCAGTCATCGACATCTCGACATCTATATTTTCTATCTTAGTACTTTTGTTAATCATGATTCTCTGTTCAATGTCACTTGCTGCTGGAACACACAATCCATTTATCTATTTCAGGTTTTGAACTTTAATGACAAATACAAGAAAAACAACAACCATTACTCAGTACAGCCTGATACTTATATTTTTGCTTGGAATCTGGCTGCCAATATTCGGGTACGTTCTCGGTGCAGGCGATTCCAACGAACTTGGCGAAAAGCGAAATCTTGCTCCATTGCCTAAACTCGGAATCGACAGTCTTGACACTATACCGGACAAATTTGACGCCTACTACGAAGACCATTTTGGCTTCCGTATCCAGTTCGTAAGAGGGTATAACTACATCAGATACAAACTGCTCAAAGGTGCCTCTGTTGGTAAAGTACTCATAGGCGAAAATGACTGGCTTTATCTTACCGAGGACGGGATCATTGCCGATTATATCGGACATAAACAACTTACGCAGGAGCAGCTCAATCAATGGAAGCAAGGACTCGAAGCATATGAGTCATTCCTCGCTGAAAGAGGTATCCGCCTGCTATTTGTAATAGCACCAAACAAAGCTATGATCTACCCGGAGAATCTACCCGAACACATCTATTCCAACAAAGGACGCACGCGTATGGACCAGCTTGTCGAGTACCTCAACGAAAACAGTCACGTCGAATTCCTCGACCTTCGTCCGGCTCTCTGGCAAGCCAAGAAACATGATTTGGTCTATTATCCACACGATACTCACTGGAACCATCGCGGTAGCTTCATTGCTTACACTGAAATCTGCAAACGTCTTGCCAAGTGGTTTCCCGGATTCCAGCCGTGGCGACTTGATGACTTCGACACAAAAGAGGAAATTATTATTGGCGACCTCAGTGTCATGCTCGGTTTAAGTAAAACCCTCGCACAAAAGTGCGAAGTATTCCAACCAAATAATCCTCGCAATGCAACTCGAACTACTCTGACTTTACCGGCGAATTATCCATGGCCAAGACACATCCAACCCGACCAGCAGGTTTCTATGGAGAATCCCAACGCCGAAATTAAGAGTATTCTTTTTCACGACTCCTTCGGAGACCATGGAGGTTTTAAGGAATATCTGGCGGAACACTTCAGAAAGATTTCATTCGTCTCGACCTACCCCGATATTGAGTGCCTCAGACTCGTCGTCGAACAGGAAAAACCCGACTTAGTTATAATCCAAACCGTCGAACGTGAACTCGACACACCCCCAGCCTTTAATTGACCAGTGTAATGTAATCATGCATTAATCTAACTCAAGACTTCTTTGAGAATCCCGATTAACTGCCCAGCAAGGACTCCTGTGTCATATTGCTTGACCCACACTTTTGCTTTTTGTCCCATTTGTTTTCGCAAATCAGCTTCTTCTATCAAGGCTGTAATTCTTTCACACCATTGCTCGGTACCAGAGGCGACAAAACCGGTAACGCCGTCCCGAACAAATTCAGAATTCACACCAACATCTGATGTCACTACAGGCAATCCGGCGGCGGCGTATTGCAAGACCTTGAAACCACATTTGCCGCGAGTAAACCGATTATCCGGCAACGGCGCCAGACCTATATCGCATTGCTTGAGGTCAGCTATTTCGGTTTGCCTGGTCCAGTTGCCTTTTTCAACCTCAATATTCTTAAATGCCGGGAAGTCGTCACAAATGATCCGCAGCACAACATGGCTGAATTGCGAACCAACTTTCTCCAAAGCCGGTTCGATAAGAGACAGATATTTTAAAGTACTTTTGCTGCCAATCCATACAAGCCTGACCTTACCATCAACCTGTTTTTGCACATCAATCTTGAACCTGTCGATATCAAGCCCTGTAGGAAGAATGTGGACATTATTATTGAAGCGGAGGGCGTGCTCAGCTAAATACGGATTGCCCGCGATAACAACATCAGCCATCGTAGCTGTTCTTCGAAAGAGTCTGTAGTGCGACGTTCGGTCGCTTTGTGGAGTTCTGGGGCTATATATTATAGCATCGTCGAAATCATAGATAAGCTTCTTAGCGTGTTTTCGCAGGATTCGTGCATCAAAAAAGTTCAGACATTTCTTATGAAGGAAAACACCGTCAAAATCCCGGGCGGTTCTAAACAGCCTCCATCGGTTCGAATAATTCGCAGGCAGCTTTTCGACCCGGCAATTGATATCGGCCGATTGCAGCAAATCAATATATATGCCGATTCTCTGCCTAAAGCTCGCCCTGTCCGGATTATTCGAAATAACAAGAAGGTTCATTTGTTTACCATTTGCGGCAACTTGTTTTATTTGTCGAGCGAATCATCGGTTAGGATATCATTGACTGTTTTACACGACATTACTTTAGTGCTTAGACTATTATATTTTTTTAAGGTTCTTTGTCTTAAGGTAAACTCCTGTGGATTGACGGCCTGGGTTGCATGGGCCAGATGAAGGACATATCGTTTCATCGCTACAGCCGGCAGTTCAATAGTCTTGTAGCCGCGGTCAACCAGTTCAAAATACAGCTTCTTGCCGGAGGTAAGGCCTTTGTCTCTATCCATAAGGAAAGAGAGTTTTTCGCGCCTAAGTACCTCGGTGCGATAAATGCAGCATATAGTTCGATTATAATATCTGTACTTGCCGGAAGGGTCAGGCTCATGGAGCAGCTTGCGTTTGAATGTTCGCAAATCCGTCATGTTCTTCAGAGTGATTCGCCACTGAGGAATGAGCTCTATTTTACCCGTGCCAACACAAGCTATCGTCCCGTCGTTATCGAAACGGCCTATCAGTTCACCAAGCCAGCCGTTCTTAATGACAATAGTATCAGAATGCATCGAAATAAAGAATTCAGTAGAGCAGTTAGCTAAGCCAACATCCAGTGCTGCGCCATGAGCATAGCCGCCGCCTTGTTCATCAGCCACAGGATGTCGTTCAATAAGCTGTATCCAATCGAGAGATCTCAGATACTGCAGTGACTCGTCTTTAGAGTCATTGTCAACGACAATAACATCATAGGGATAGTGTGTAAATTTGCGAATGCTCCGCAGACAAAGTCTGGTCAAATCAAGGGTCTTATAGTTTACGATACATATAGTGGCCTTGCCTTTTGTCAGGTCCGTCATAGGCTCATCCGGCTGGTAATTGTTCATCTGTTTGAGTACATGTCCTCGTAGTATTTCTGATAGTCCCCTGAGACAACATGGTCAAGCCACTTTTTATTGTTCAGGTACCAGTCAATTGTTTTTTCGATTCCCTTCTCAAACGTAACCGAAGGCTGCCAGCTCAGTTCGGTCATTATCTTAGTGGCGTCAATGGCATATCTGCGGTCATGGCCCAGTCGGTCAGTAACGTGCTTTATTAGTGATTGTGGTTTGCCAAGGTGGTTTAGGATTATTTTGACCACTTCGAGATTTGTCTTCTCATTGCACCCGCCGATGTTGTAAATCTCACCAGCCGGGGCCTCTGTCAAGACTTTCCATACAGCACTGCAGTGGTCATCGACATATAGCCAGTCGCGAACGTTTAATCCATCACCATAGATCGGAAGTTCTTTGTCGCTTAGGGCATTATTTATCATAAGAGGAATCATCTTTTCAGGAAAATGGTACGGACCATAGTTATTCGAACACCTGGTGATGTTATAGGGAAGGTCCCAGGTATGGCCGAAAGACTTGACCAGATGGTCAGCGGCGGCCTTGCTGGCTGAATACGGCGAGTTAGGGTTAAGCGGGGTTTGCTCGGTAAATTTACCTTCCGGGCCAAGCTCGCCATAAACTTCGTCGGTAGATATTTGGATGAATCTTTCGACATTTTTGTCACGGGCAACTTCCAAAAGGGCCAAAGTTCCGGTTACATTAGTTTCTATGAAAATTCTTGGGCCCGTGATAGAACGGTCAACGTGACTCTCTGCGGCGAAATTGATTATGGCATTAACTTTGTTCTGGTTGAAAAGGTCTTCAATCAGCTTGGCATCGCAGATGTCACCCTTGACAAACTTATGGTTCGGATGGTCAAGAAAGCCGGCAAGATTTTCAAGATTACCGGCGTAGGTAAGCTTGTCGAGATTAATAACAGTATAATCCGGCTGTTCGGAAAGTACCATCCGGACAAAATTGCTTCCGATGAAGCCGGCACCGCCTGTAACTAAAATATTTTTCATAACGATTGCAAAAACTGCTCCAAAGGCTGCTGCCAAGGTTTAATGGGTTTACTTAACAAAGACTGAATTTTGTCACAGCAGAATCGGCTGTTCAAAGGTCTCTTTGCCGGTGATTTGAACTCAACGCTTTTGCAACTTTTCAAATCGACCGTTATGTTCATTTTATCAAAAATGAGTTTTGTCATTTCAAATCGACTGACATATCCCGCTGCAGCAAAGTGGAACAGGCCCTGCGGCTTTTTCCCGACTAATTCGCAAACGGCTTTCGCCACCTCAGTAGTTGCTGTCGGCGAGCCGACCTGGTCATCTACAACGCTGAGTTCTTTCCTCGTATTTGCCAACTCAAGCAGTTTGGTGACAAAGTTTTTACCGTAAGTACCATAAGTCCACTGCACGCGCATTATACAATGGCGACAGTTGCTTGCAACTAAAAGCTGCTCTCCGGCAAGCTTGCTCCTGCCATACTCACCGATTGGATTAGGCTCATCCGTCTCGCAATATGGTCTGTCCAGCCGACCATCAAATACAAAATCGGTACTTATATGCAGCACCCATTTGCCGGCCTCGCGCGCAAGTTTACCAAGCTCACCCACAGCTTTTGCATTCACGGCGTGTGCTAAGTCTGAATGTGATTCAGCTCCGTCAACATCTGTATAGGCGGCGCAGTTGATAATCAGCTCAGAAGAATCTACAGCCTGCTTTAGCTGTGCCGAACTGGTGATATCAAACTCAGGGAGGTCGAAAACTGTGGTCTCAAAGTCTTGCCGACGGCATGTATTCACCAAATCCGTACCGAGCATCCCCCTGCCGCCAAGAATGGCTACGCTTGCTTTAGCCATCCTTTCGTGTCCAGTCATAACTAATGTCGTTATCGTGCGCATCGACGCGATGCTCGTCCGGATTAGTATAGTCATACATCTCACTCGGAATGTTGACGATGTATGCTTCCTCGCAACTGACACACATCCATCCGTGCAGCACGCCGGCGGGAACTTTTAACAGTCCGGGATTATGCTCGCCAAGATAAAGCTCGTTTACTACGCCAAACGTTGACGAGCCTTCACGCTGGTCGCAAAGGGCAATTTTAACCAAACCTTTTATCACATAGATATGGTCGGTCTGGGTTTTATGCAAATGCCACGCCTTTACTACCCCGGGGTAAGTAGTCGTGAAATAAATCTGGCCGAATTTATCAAACCAGGGGTCGTCGGCCCGCATTATCTCGCCAAGTCTGCCTCGCTCATCCGGCAAGACTTTGGCCCGTCTGACCTCAACACCGTTAATTAGCTTGTCCGAAGAGCTTCTTGCCATAAGTGGGCCATCGGCAAAAACCACTTTTAAAGGTAGTACCTTTTTTGTCATTTCGGCGGTTCCTTAATCACAAGTTCATTTACTCTATTAAGTGATTCAAAAGTACCGGCATCACTCCACCAGCCATCGATAATGTCGTAGCCCAGCTGTCCTTTGGCAATGTAGGCATTGTTGAGGTCGGTTACTTCCAGCTCACCACGCCCGGATGGTTTGAGAGTTTTTATTATTTCAAAGACAGTACTATCATAGAAGTATATTCCGGTAACCGCATAATCTGATTTGGGTTGTTTTGGTTTTTCTTCTATGCCAACAACTTTATTGCCAGCTACTTCAGCTACGCCAAATCTCTGAGGGTCGGCAACCTGCTTTAACAAAAGTCTGGCGCCGGAACCCTGGGCAATAAAATTATCAGCATATTTTTTAAGCGAGGCCTGAAAAATATTGTCGCCAAGAACAACCGCTATGCCGCTATCGCCTGCGAAATCTTCAGCCAGGCCGAGCGCCTGAGCAATTCCACCGGCCTGGTCCTGTACCTTATAGGTGAATCTACAGCCGAACTCGACGCCAGAGCCTAAGAGATTGACTACGTCACCCATATGTTCGACACCGGTGACTATAAGAATCTCTTTGATACCGGCGGACAGAAGTTTCTCTATGGGGTAGTATATCATGGGCTTTCGACCGACAGGCAAAAGGTGCTTATTGGTGACTTTAGTCAGAGGATTAAGACGTGAACCTGTCCCCCCCGCCAGTACTACTCCCTTTAGAGCCACATTAAGCCCTTTCAAATCAGAACTGCCTTAGGAAACGCAGGTCATTTTCGAACAGCAGTCGAATATCATTTATGCCGTATTTTCTCATGGCCAGCCGTTCAATTCCAAAGCCGAACGCCCAGCCGGTATATTTCTCACTGTCTATACCAACTGCGTCAAAGACGTTGGGGTCAACCATGCCGCAACCGCCCATTTCTATCCAGCTTTCCTTACCGGTTTTATCAACCCATAGTAAATCAACCTCAGCGCTGGGCTCGGT
>CAZNXD010000055.1:0-8748 GCA_964576935.1 uncultured Pirellulales bacterium
TGCCCTGGAAGGAATCGATACGCGGGCGCTGGTAAGGCATATACGTGAGCAGGGTGTGATGCGAGGAATAATCTCGTCGGCCCATAAGAATATATCGGCGCTGAAAAGTGAGCTGGAGAAGTATCCCGGCCTGGTTGACAGGGACATTGTTAAGAATGTCACTATGAAGAAGCCTTATAAGTGGGACAAGGGCGTTGTTGATGTTATTACGGGCAAGCAGTTGAAGCCGCCGACGAAATATAAAGTTTTCGCGTTCGACTACGGTATAAAACAAAACATTTTGCGGCTGTTGCGTTCGCACGGCTGTGAGGTTCTGGTAATGCCGGGGCAGACTTCGGCGAAGGATGTTCTTAAGGAATAGCCTAACGGAGTATTTTTGAGTAACGGGCCTGGCGACCCCGGGCCGGTATCTTACGCGATAGAGAATACTCGTAAACTGTTAGGAAAGGTCCCGATTTTTGGAATTTGTCTGGGGCATCAGATATTAGGTCTGGCACTTGGGGGAAAGAGCTATAAGCTGAAGTTCGGCCATCACGGAGCGAACCATCCGGTTAAGAATCTAAAGACAGGTGAGATTGAGATAACCAGCCAGAACCATGGATTCTGCGTTGACGCCGATTCTATCAAAGACTTTGATGTTGAGATTACACACATGAATCTGAACGATAATACTCTCGAGGGGTTTCGGTGTAAGAAGGTTCCGGCTTTTTGCGTTCAGTATCACCCGGAGGCGTCACCGGGCCCGCACGATTCGAACTATCTGTTCGATGAGTTTGTGGGTTTGATGGAAGAATATAAAAAATGAATAGCCTAACCGGTTTTTTACGGGGAGACCGGTTCTTCTTCGTTTACAGGTTCGATGTCATCAAACAGTTCGTCGAGTGGTTTTGTGAGGTTGTCGGCTTTCCATGAGGGGATTGAGTAGACCCAGCCTCTGCATTTTCTGTTGAGCCCGCCAACGGCTTCTCGTGCGAGGAGTATCGCTTCTTTTCTCTTTAGCTCTTCGTCGGATTCTTTTTTGGTTATATCGATGGTGACTTCTTCAGTATCGGTGAAGCTGGCGCTGCAACGAAACCAGGTTTTATCGTCTGACTTTGCGATTTTAATGACGTAGGTGGTCGAGTCGGCCAATTTGCAGACGTAAGTTTGGTTGAAGATTAAATCGTCACCAGCAGAAGACTCTTTCATTACGTCATCGAATCGCAGGTCGGTGAGAGCGGAAAAGACAGAGTTGCGCTGGTTGTTTAGTTTTTTGCCTGGGGGCAATTGTCCAAACAAAGTGATTTCACTACTGTCGGGTTTGGAATCGAGGGTATAGCTGATGCCGTGATTGTCTGTGACCGTTACAGAAGCGATGTCGTCTCTATTAACCTGGAGCAGCAGGGGGTTCACATAGTCAATTGATAAACTGGGTCTCCACGAGACGTTGGAGGCGAGGTAGACATCATCGGCATTGACCAGGCGGACGTAGGTATCGCCGGATTCGATTTTTTTGCCGATTACGGCTCCGGTTACAAGCTGGTCTTTTTCGTCGAACAGCTTCACGACGTATTGAGCATTGTTTTCGGAGACCTCGAGGTCGGCGTGATTGGCGGCGAGGGTGGTTATCAATTCGTTTGATTTGATGTCCATTAGTCCGGCGAACAGTTCGTTAATTCTGCCGGCTTTGGCGGGGTAGTTGTCTTTATTGGTGACAGCAAAAGTTGCGCCTGAGCGCATTAGGTTAACGTTGTTGTCGCCGCTTTTGATTTCTATGCGTGCGATTTTGTCGGGGCTTAGTCCCTGTATAAGGTAGGTGCGCTGGGCGGAAGCGGCGGCAGGACGATTGGTTATGTGGGCCTGTATCGCGGCGAGGATTATCATAACAGCAGCTATTATGCCCAGTATTGTGAGCTTTTTGTTGCTCATACTCAAATGCTCCCTTATTTACGCGTCGCTTGCGTGACTTATGTAGTGTCTTTTCTTTGTGTTTCGGTACAATCCGAGAACGACAGCGATTAAAAGAATAACGAACGGGCCGGGCAGTGTGTTTAGGTTTCTAAGTCTGTTGCCCATTTGCTCAATTTTTTCGCGTCTTTTCATTTTGACATCGCGCAGCCTGACCTGTGCTTCGTGAATTTTCAGCTCAAGCTCTTTTCTTTTCTGGAGGATTGAGCTACCTATAACTTCTTCCTGACCTTCCTGGGCTGAGGCAAGTATATTGTTGAGCTCCTGCTGAAAGCTGATTATTTCAGCGTTGATAGCCTGTTCCTGTTCAGATGTCGATTTTTCGGCTTCTGCTTCGATCCTGTCGATTTTTGTGAAAGGCCTTGTAAAGGAGCCGCGCGACCTGATTGATACCAAGTCGGTTGAGCCGCCCAACTCGTCGATGACATTCATAAGCAGTGCAGCGTTATCGCCGACGGGGATTTGGCCGAAGAACGTTCGGTGATATGCCAGAGCATCGGTTATGAAATCGACATCGCTAAAGACGGCAACGGCACAATCGTCTTCGGCGACGGTCAGGCCGGTGAGCTGCTCAGGCTCGGCGTTCGGGTCGGAATCATCTTTTATTTCTATGCCTTCGGGAAAGGCCGACGCGAAGGTTCCCGTGACCAGATAACCCATACGCACCGGTTCGATACCGTCAGTGAACCGCTGCATGAGCTTTTCAGGGTTGGGTGCCATAAGTTGGTAGGGATTTTCCACGGTCCAGGTATTGCCTCTGCTGCTGGTGCTTATAAGTGGTATGTGCTGAATGTTAGTTTCGTTGGTGTCAGAGATGGGTATTTCCTGGAGCGCGCCGGCAAAGGCGACTCTAAGCTCGTTGAGATTTGCGGTTATGGCACTGTCTCTGTTAAGGCCTTCCGGTGTTACCTTTAATACTCCGATGACTTTCTGCGGCCTCTGATTGGAGCCCCAAGGCAGAATTTCGGCGAAGCTTCGGTCGCCGGCGAAGGCTGTGGCGGGCATTTTCAGGCCCCAGTTTTGCATCAGCTTTGCAAGGTTTGAACTGCTGCTTGAGGTCTGGCTCATTAGCATCTGCTGCTGGTTTGGCTGGTCGGAGAAACAGTGCGGGTCGATGAAAACAAGTGTTCGGCCTCCTTTTAGTACGAACTGGTCGATGGCGAAAAGCGTTTTGTCCGACAGGTTCTTGGGGTGTATTACGAGCAGGATATCGACGTCGTTTATTTCCCGGACATCATTATCGATTTTTTTGACTTCGTATTGTTCGCGTAGCTGTTCGATTATAGTCCAGGGTCCCTGCGGACGACGGCCCTGCATCTGCATCATCTGCATCATATATGGACTGATGTCTTCGCCCATGACGGGCAATGAGCTGAGCACGCCGATGTTTTTCTTCTGGCGGCGAATAGCAGAGTCAATCAGATAGCTGATATCATATTCGACGAAGTTCTGACGGTCTGGTGAGAACAGCTGGATTTCCTTGGTGACACCGAACTGAGTTTGAATTACCAGGCCGAAGATGAAATTTTCTTCTTCGCTCATAGGAATACGGCGCAGGCCGTAACGCACGGCGTCAGCTTCGTCGTCGGTGAACGGACGCGGGTCAATCACCTGCAAGTCGACCATGCCAGCCGAGTTTGCAACGTACTGCTTCAGCAGTGATTCGACGAAGTAATAATAATTGTTGAAATAACGAATCTGGTCGGGGCCTTTCATGGCTGCGGTCCTGGTGTAGTAGAGCTTCATCTTTATTGGCTGATTGAGCCTGGCCAGTATCGATTTTGTTCCGTCCGAGAGCGTGTAGAGCTTGCGGTCTGTTACGTCGAGGCGGATGCCGGCAAATAAATTCTGCGATATGCTAATGGTGCAGAACATTATGATTGCGATGAAGACCACAGCTAATACGGCTCGCATTGTTCTGTTCATTAAGCTGCCTTTCTTTCATCCAGCACGATAATACACGCGACAATCCAGCCGATTATCAGAAATACGAAGTATGAAATGTCTTTGAGCTGAATCAGTCCTTTTTGAATCGATTCGAAATGTACAAGGGAACTCATACCTTCGACGGCTGAGACAAATGAAGCCGGTAAAAAACCAGCCAAATAGTTAAGTGTTGTAGGCATACCCGCGTAAACGAGTACCAACAGAGTAGCCGCAGATAAAATGGCACTTATAATTTGATTCTTTGTCAGCGCTGAGAAAAAGCATCCCACAGCTAAAAAGCCTCCGACCATGAGTATCGCTCCGAGATAGCCGGTAATGATAAGGCCGATATCGGGATGGCCCAGATAGATTACGGTTAGCGGCATGGTAATTGTCAGCAGCAACGCTATGAGCAGAAAGAACCATGCGGCAAAAAATTTACCCAGCACGGCCTGGGTTGTGGTAATCGGAAGGGTAAATAAAAGTTCTATTGAACCGCTTTTGCGTTCTTCAGCCCAGAGACGCATTGCTACGCAGGGGACCATGAACACTAGTAAAAATGGTAGAATCCTGAAGAACAGTTGTAAATCCGCCTGACGATACTCGAAAAATCCCTGCTTGAAAGGCATATACCCCGCGATAACTAAAAATACCACGAGAAAAACGTAAGCTATAGGTGTAGCAAAATAGCTTTTCAGTTCTCTCTTAAATACTGCCAAACATGCCTTCATCGTCAATGCTCCGTTTATAATCTTAAGCTACGCGTTTTTCTTTTTTGTGATTTTTCTAAAGACCTTGTCAAGGCTGCAATTATATTCCTCTTTTAGCTTTTGAGGGGTAGAGTCAACAAGTATATTTCCCCTTGCGATAATTATGGTGCGGGTGCAGACGGCTTTGACCTCTTCGAGGATGTGGGTCGAGATGATGATGCACTTGTCCTTGGCCATGCTGTTGATGAGCCGGCGGACTTCGTGTTTCTGATTCGGGTCGAGTCCGTCGGTCGGCTCATCGAGTACCAAGACAGGCGGGTCGTGGATAAGGGCCTGGGCCAGACCGACTCGTCGGCAATAGCCTTTCGATAATGTCTCGATGGTTTGGTGATATACCGATTCGATAGAGCACATCGGGACGATTCGGTCCAGTGCTTTTTTGCGGTTGGCGCCGCGGATTTGGCGAGCGTCGCAGATGAAATTCAAAAAGGCACCAACGGTCATCTCGCCGTAGGCAGGCGCGTTCTCAGCGAGGTAGCCGAGTGATTGCTTTACCTGGACGGGCTCGTTAATTATGTCATGGCCGCAGATGGTGGCTGTGCCTGAATCGGGTTTGAGAAAGCAGGCGAGCATTCGCATGGCTGTGCTTTTACCGGCGCCGTTTGGGCCGAGGAAACCGAGTACCTGGCCTTTTTCGGCTTCGAACGATAGAGAATCGACGGCGACAATCGGCCCGAATGTCCGTCTTAACTGCTTAACGCTTATCATGTCAGCCTCCGACAGCAAAGTTCATTTCACTGAACACTCGGATAAACCTGCAATATCAAGTCCTCTTTGAACCTGATGCTATATGGAAGTATCCGAGAATTATAATAATGTATGGTTTGTGGTCAAGGGTTTGATGTTTGGATTTGGCCGGGCGGGCCAGTGGCGGCTAATTTATGTTTGCGGCTGAAAAAATCAGTCGGCTGGATGTTAGTGAGTTTTTGCTTTGCTGAGGATTTCGACGGCCTGGTCCAAGTTGTCGGTGAATTCGAAAACACCGTCAAAACAGGTGACTTTAAATATGTCTTTTGTGATTGGTTTGGCATTGCAGAAGATTAGTCGCCTGGAAGCTTCACAGATGGCTTCTCGGACCTTGAGAAAACCGGACAGGCTCATAGATGTCATGATGTCCACTTTTGAGAAGTCCATAATGACATCGCTGGTGCATTTGGCCTGGATTATTTCCATGGCTCTATCGAGCTCGGCCCGCAGGTCGGGCTCGGGAGGCAGTTCAATAACAATGATATTATCAGAATAATCGCAAATAGTCATATTGGACCCTCGTTTCCGGTATTCAAAATACCGTTTGAGGTATCGGCACCAATTCAGTGTTAGTTGAGCAGAATAATTAATTGGACATCTAAAAATTTGATTAATCGGCGGGGGCAACAGCGGTTTCGAGCGTCTTGAAATAAGTTGACGGTTGCATCTGAGCCGATTAGAATCGGCTGTGTAATCATTCTTTATTAAGAGGGCTAAATAATGTCTGAGGTACCTCCGGTTCTACTTTCTGCTGTTATCTGCGACCGTGTGATATTCGACAGGTTCACGGGTATGCCGAGCCTTATAAATATCCTGCAGGCTCTTAACGCGCCGAAGTTCCCGGTACGGACGGGGCAGGTGGTTTTTTTCTGTGAATTGACGAACGGTCACGGCAAGGACAAGCTGAAGGTAAGGCTTGTCGACGCCGGACAGGATGAGAAAGTGATATTCGAAAAGGACGGCATGGTCGAATTCAAAGATGTCAGGCAGGTACTGACGCTTGCTATTGGTCTGCAGGGGGTTGTCTTCGAGCATCCGGGTGAATATCGGTTTCAGCTTTACGCGGGTGAGCATCTGCTCGGCGAAAGGCGTATTGTTTGTCGCAAGATAACACCCGGCCCGCCGAAGCAAGGTACGGGCGGTGACGAGAGAGTTTCTATGTGAGGATAAGCTCTTAAATACCCGGAGCCGGAAGAAATGAAGATAGGGATAATAAGTGATACGCACGACGCTCACCAGGGCGTGCTCAAGGCTATTGAGATTCTAAAGCAGCATCAAGTCGAATATGTACTGCACGCCGGTGATATAGTCTCTCCCTTTACGGCCAAGGCCTTTGCGGATTTAGGCGGGGCGAAATTCATCGTGGTCTTCGGCAATAACGAAGGCGAGAAGCTTTTTGTGGCAAGCACTATTAAAGAGTTCGGCGGGCAAATTTATGAGTATGCCTATAAAGGGACGCTGGGTAAAAGAAAAATCTTTATGACGCATGTGCCGACGACTATCGAGGAAGTTGCTCGAAGCGGCGAGTACGATTTGGTGATATACGGTCATACTCATAAACAGGACATTCGAAAGGTAGGCAATACATTGGTAGTCAATCCAGGCGAGGCTACCGACTGGCTCACAGGTAAATCAACTATGGTCATACTGGAGCTTGATGATATGAGCTATGAGTCCATCACGATTGAGTAATGATACCCCGGTCAATCATCTGCAATCTGTTTTTTTAGTTCCGTCAGCTGTTTCTTTACTTCAGTCAGCCGCCAGCTTAATCATGAGCAACTGGTCAATTTTGGCCCATATAATAGTGTTTGGCAGGGCGGTTTGCAACTTTCGCTGGAACTTGCAGCGGCTTGACAGTTCATGCGCCCGGCCTTATGATTTGCTCCAGATGGTGTTTTGCGGAGCATTGAAATGGGCAAAAAAAGCTGGGAACAGCGGTTAAAAGGCAAACCAAATGAGACAATGGTCAACTTTGTCGAGTCACTGAGCGTGGATAAGCGGCTTTATAAGTATGACATTGTCGGTTCGATTGCCCATGCGCAGATGCTCGCCGAGCAGAAGCTGATTAGCAAGAGCGAATTTGCCCAAATCAAAAAGGGGCTTCTTGAAATCGCCGAGCAAATCGAATCCGGCAAATTCAAATTCGACAAGAGTTGTGAAGATATCCATATGGCCATCGAGGCTGCTCTGGTCAAGAAAATCGGCGAGGCCGGCAAAAAGCTTCATACCGGCAGGAGCCGAAACGACCAGGTCGCTGCGGATATAAAGATGTGGATGCGTGACCGGATTGAGATTATTGGGGCCAAGGTCACCTTGCTTCAGAAAGCGTTTGTCAAAGTAGCGGCTCAATATACAAAAGATATTATGCCGGCCTATACGCACTTGCAGCGTGCTCAGCCGGTCTCAATCGCCGGGTATCTGCTCAGCTTCGTCGAGCAGCTTCAGCGTGACTTTATTCGATTTGGAAATTGCCGAGCGCTACTGAATGTATCTCCTTTAGGAAGCGGGGCGATTGCAGGGGCAACGATAAAGCTTGACCGACAGAGCACCGCCGAGCAGTTGGGCTTTGCCGGCATTACGCGTAACAGCATCGATGCGGTGAGCGACCGGGACTTCGCAGCCGAGTTTACATTTGACTGCGCGCTAGTGTCAGCGCATCTGTCGCGGCTGGCTGAGGATTTGCTAATTTACTCGTCGAACGAGTTTGGATTTGTTCAGGTTGACGACAGTCTTTGTACGAGTTCGAGCATGATGCCGCAGAAGCGCAACCTCGATGCCATGGAATTGATACGGGGTAAGTGCGGCGGAGTTTACGGGGCGCTTGTCGGGATTTTGACAATCCTCAAGGCCCAGCCGAGCGGATATAACCGTGATTTGCAGGAAGATAAGGTTCATATATTCTCCGCAAGCGATACGGTGGAGGCATCATTGGAAATGTCTGAGGCGGTTGTCTCGAATATAAAGTTCGACACAGCAAAAATTTCGGAGACCTTAGATGAAGGATTTCTGGACGCAACGGCATTGGCTGAATATCTGGTGACTAAAGGCATTGCTTTTCGAGAGGCTCACGGAATCGCGGGGCGATTAGTGGCTCAGTGCGAGAAAGATAATAAGAAGCTCGGCGAGCTTACACTGAAGCAGCTCAAGCAGCACTCAGCGGTTTTTGCCAAAGATGTGTACGGTCATCTGGGCGCAGCTAATGTCGTCAATAAGTACGCAACCGCTGGTTCTGCAGGAATCAGGCAAGTCACAAAGCAAATCGAGCACTGGAAGCGTGAGCTGGCCGAGCGATGAGTACCGGCGAAGATGAAATCACGCAATGGTTCGCCCACCAGCGCAATCTCCCCGACAAAAT
>CAZNXD010000056.1:0-8732 GCA_964576935.1 uncultured Pirellulales bacterium
CTGCCCTCCTTGGCCATAGTGATAAATAACTCACCAGGCTGCCCATCCTCATATAGCCCCACCGTCAGGTATCCTTCATGTGCGGCCACCGAGAATTTATGCGTAATACTCTTCCTCGTATCCGGCAGCCGGCGTCTGAATGGTCGAGATTTAGATGCAGCTTCATCCGATGCCTTGGCTGCAGCATCTTTGTGTTTTTTGGTCTGAACGGGTTGAAGTTTCTTTGAGCCGTCGCGGTATATGGCTACAGCTTTTAAGCCGAGTTTCCAGCCTTCCATGTATGCCTCGGCGATTTGCTCGGTGGTGCTTTCTTTAGGCATATTTATGGTCTTGCTGATGGCACCGGAGATGAAAGGCTGAACCGCCGACATCATCTTAAGATGAGCCATATAGCTGATAGACCTGCTGCCGTTACGCGGCTTAAAGGCACAATCGAATATGGGCAAATGGTCGGGATTGAGTTTTTTGGCTCCTTCGATGGTCTCGTTATCATCGATATGGTCGCAGATTGCCTTGATGTCGTTGACGCTGTAGCCAAGTCTCTCTAATGCCATTGGCACTGTTTTGTTAACCAGCTTGAGCATGCCGCCGCCAGCGAGCAGTTTGTACTTTACAAGTGCGATATCCGGCTCGATACCGGTGGTATCGCAATCCATCATAAATCCGATAGTCCCGGTTGGTGCCAAGACTGTTGCCTGTGCATTTCGAAAGCCGACCTTCGAGCCGGCATCAAAAGCCTCGTCCCAGTTGTCCTTGGCGGCGTTTCGCAGATAATCGGGGCAATGCGGCTCGGGGATATTGTTGGCGTGCTCGCGATGCGTGTTTATGACCTTGAGCATAGGCTCTTTGTTTGCCTGGAACCGTTCAAATTGTCCTAAAACCTGGGCAATTTCGGCACTTGCTGCATAACCGGTGCCGGTAAGGATTGCACTTACAGCCGAAGCAATCGCTCTGGCCTGGTCGGAATCGTATGGCAAAGCCAGACTCATAATCAGTGAGCCCAGATTGGCATAGCCCAGTCCCAAAGCGCGGTAGCGATGGCTGTTAACAGTTATTGACGCCTCGGGGTAACTGCCGTTATCAACTAAAATGTCCTGAGCGATGATGAAAAGGCGAACAGCCTTTTTGAAGGCATCTACGTCAAATGAACCGTCCTCTTTGCGAAACTTCATCAGGTTCAGCGATGCCAGATTGCACGCCGAGTCGTCAAGGAACATATACTCGCTGCATGGATTGGATGCGTTAATAGGCCCCGAATTCGGGCAGGTGTGCCAGCGGTTAATAGTACTGTCGTACTGCAAACCGGGGTCGCCGCAGATTCTTGTGCCCTCAGCTATCAGGTCCATCAACTCACGGGCCGAGTATTCGTCAACTTTCTCGCCCGTAGTAACAGCGCGGGTTGTCCATTTTGCGTCTTTTTCCACAGCCTGCATAAATTCGTCGGTTACCCGCACGGAAAGGTTCGAGTTCTGGAACATAACGCTGCTATAGGCCTGGTTATTATATTCGCCTGTATAACCAGCCTCTATTAATGCCCAGGCCTTTTTCTCTTCTTCTGTTTTGCAGGTTATAAATTCCCTGATATCAGGGTGAGTAACCTTTAACGACTGCATTTTGGCTGCGCGTCTGGTTTTACCGCCTGATTTAATAACCGCGGCGACCTGGTCGTAAACCCGCATAAAGCTTAACGGCCCGGACGGCTTGCCGCCGCCGGAGAGCTTCTCTTTGCTGCTTCTCAGTGTTGATAAGTCGGTTCCGGTCCCCGAGCCGTGTTTGAACAGCATGGCTTCACTTGCCGCCAGGCGCATTATATCCTGCATCGAGTCTTTTACGGACAGGATAAAACACGCTGAAGCCTGCGGATACTCATAGCTGTTCTCACAGGCAACTGCAGTCTCGTTGACTGGGTCCCACCGGAAGTTATGCTTGCTGCCGGCTATTCCATAGACTTCGAAAAGGCCGACATTAAACCAAACCGGGCTGTTAAACGAGCCATACTGGTTGACGCACAGCCAGGTCAGCTCGTTATAGAAATTCTCGGTGTCCTCCTCGCTTCGAAAGTGCCCATCGAGCGCTCCGCGGTCGGCAATAGTTCTGCAGACCCTGTGAACGAGCTGTTTGACGGAGTTTTCCCTCTGGCCGGTGTCGATATCTCCATAGAAGTATTTACTCGCCACAACCTTGGTAGCTAACTGGCTCCAGGAGGCCGGCACTTCAATGTCATCCTGTTCGAAAATAGCCTTGCCTGTGTCGCTCGATATCTTCGCCGAGCGTTTCTCCCACTGCAGTTCGTCGAAAGGATGAATACCCGCCGTTGAGAAGAACCTGTCTATCTTCAGGCCGTTCGATTCCATAGCGCCAATAGATTTCATTGGTGTTCTTGGCTGGGTCTTAAAAGGGTTTTCAGGACTAAACTGGGCCGCCATTTGCGCCTCCGTGCGAAAAAGAAGCCCTCCCGCGGGCTACAACATATTGAAAAACAGATAAGGGCTACATACAACATATAGTGAAAAACAACTCTGCCGAATATATTCAATTTGTTTGATACTGCCAAGAGGAAATTGCCATTTTTTTTTGTAAAGACCACAACTTTTTTCTTAGTCCTTATTAATGCTGTATCTACGAAGCAAGAATTTTTTTTGTGCCGAGTAATTGACTAAACCTTAGTTGCTTCAATCCACCGTTGTGATATCCACGCATGAGCCCACATAAAGGGGTGAACCATGTCATCGGACCACTTATCGGACGTCACTTGCTTTATTTTTCTGTTTATTGCCTGTTGCAACGGCACGAGAACCGCGTCGAACCGCTCAGCCATGTGGTGGACAACATCGGTATAAGCACAGAGGTCTTTGAGTATTGGGCTGGCAGCATCGTTACAGAACATGAAAGGCTCCATTAGCACCAGCTGGCATTGGCTTTGCTCATTGACCTGGGAAAGTAACTGCTGATATGTTATTTCATATTCCTCGGTTCCCACAGACTCGTTTATTTGATTAGTGTGCGCTCTGGACAAATCGTTTATGCCTATCAGCACACTTAGTATGTCAGGCTGGTAAGATAAGCAGTCCTTGTCCCAGCGACTTTTCAGGTCGCGGATAGTGTTACCGCTGATACCAGTATTGATAATGCGGATATTGAGCTCGGGATATTTTGCCAGGAGGTAATTGGCGGTGAAGTGCACGTACCCGAAACCGAAAGGTTTGTAGGGCCTCATACCACGGCCGGCGTCGGTTATACTGTCACCAATGAATAGTATTGTCTGGTTTTGCTCCAGCTCGATGCTCTTTTTCATTGTTCCCTTCTCCATTAGGCCAAACTTGGACCGTGCATTGTATCATCGTCTAAAGATTTCTCAATGTCCTCAGGTAAAAGGAGCGAACCAGCCGGGTAAAAGCCTTTAATCGGCCAGCCGGGCAGGATAAAATGTTAGTGCTATGGCTCGCAAAGAAAATCAGGACCGCTTTGAGGCGATAAGGGAACGAATTCGACAGTTCCCTGCGACTGCTGGTCTATACTTCATGAAAGGCCGCAATGATAAAGTGCTATATATAGGTAAGGCAGGTAATCTGCGGTCGCGAGTGGCCAGCTACTTTCAGCCGGGCAGTGACCTCGCCGCTTCGCGCGGGCCTAAAATCGTCGAGATGTTAGGCAAGGTCGAGTCAGTGGATTATCTTGAGACGGCCAATGAGGTCGATGCTGTTCTCAAAGAGGCTCGGCTGATAAAAGATGTTCGGCCGCCTTACAACACCGACCTTGTGGACGATAAGACGTTTCCCTATCTTGAAATCACGACAAGCGATGATTTTCCCGGTGTTTACATTACCAGAAAGCCACGGCCGAAGGGCAGCAGGTTATTCGGCCCATTCGTCGGCGCCCACGACCTCAGGCAAACCCTGGTCGTATTGCAAAAGATATTCAGGTTCCGAACCTGTAAGCTGGATATTAAAGCCGACGATTTGAAACGCAGGTTCTTTAGGCCGTGCCTGCTCTACAGCATCAAACAATGCACAGCTCCCTGTGCGGCACTTATCGAGCAAAAGAACTATAAAAGTATTACCTCTGACTTGACTAAGTTTCTCAAATCAAAGCGCTCAATCATTCTTCGGCAGTGGAAGCAGAAGATGGACGAGGCCTCCGGCAAGCTTGATTATGAGGAGGCTGCAATTTATCGCGACCGGATAAGGTTGATAGAACGTCTTGACCAGCGGGGAACTCCCGATACAGATGTTCAACCTGAAGTCTTTGCCGCCGAGCCTTCCGAGGCGCTCGAACAATTGCAGAAGCTCTTTGGAAACACCGAGCAGATAAGAATTATCGAGGGAATTGATATTGCTCATATCTCCGGAAGCGATAGTGTTGGTTCTTTAGTCAAATTCATAGACGGCCGGCCTTTCAAAAGCGGCTACCGAAGGTTTAAGATAAAAACCGTTGAGGGTATTGATGACTGCGCTATGATTGCTGAAGTAGTTAAGCGGAGATATAAATACGCACTAAAGGGCGAAGAACTCTGGCCGGATGTGGTTCTCATCGACGGCGGCCTGGGCCAGTTACACGCAGCCGAAGCTGCGCTAAAACAGATGAACGCTCCGATGCCTAACCTTGCGGCACTTGCAAAGAGAGAGGAAGAGTTATACATTCGCGGCCAAACAAAGCCGGTCAAATTGCCACGAACTTCAGCGGCGTTGAAACTGCTGCAATATGTTCGCGATGAAGCCCATCGTTTTGCCCAGCACTATCATCACATCCTCCGCAAAAAAACTTTGGACGGCAAATGAGCCGAGCGGTGCTTTTCAATCTTCTTTAATGGCTAAGAGCCCTTCATGCGTCAGGCCGCTTATTCGGGTATCACCTTCGAATGATGTGATGGTGACATTGTTAAGCTCAACACTGCTGCTAAATTCGGCAAGTGCTGAATCGATACTCGCACTGCCTTTGCCGGCCAATATCTTCGGAGTCACATAAACGCAGATTTCATCGGCTATTCTTTCTCTCAGGAATGAACTGATAATTGAAGGGCCACCTTCAACAAGTAACTGCTGACAGCCGCATTTACTTAACTGCTCCAGAACAAAATCTAAATTGGATTTGCCCTGCAGGTCTGGATAAGTGAGCACTTCTGCGCCGCTTGCGGTTATTTGTTGTGCTTTCTGGGCGTTTGCGGCAGCAGCAGTTTCATAAGCTATGATGATAACCGGTTGTTTTTTTGCTGTTTTTAGTAGTTGGCAATCGAGCGGTATTCGTAGCTGGCTGTCCAACACTATTCGGGTCAGAATCTTACCTTTGTTCGGCCGAACTGTTAGAAGCGGGTCATCGGCCAGCACAGTTCCGATACCGACAAGGATTGCCTGTACCCTGGCTCGCAGTTTCTGAACGTCTTTTCTGCTCTGCTCGCAGGAAATCCATCGATGTTCACTGTCTTGTTGCGCCCAGGCCAATTTGCCGTCGATGCTCTGCGCCCATTTGAGTATCACCCAGCTTTTGCCCGTAGTGGCATGTTTAATGAATGGTGCGTTTAGTAATTTTGCCTGCTCGCGGCAGATGCCGATTTGCGTTTTAACCCCCGCCTGTTGAAGTTGCACGATGCCTTTGCCGCTGACGTGTTCTGAAGGGTCAAGCATGGCAGCGACAACTTTACCAACGCCGGCTTCGATGATTGCTTCGGTGCACGGTCCCGTTTTACCTTGGTGACAGCAGGGCTCCAGCGTGACATACATCGTTGCGTCTTTTGGATTGGCGCCGATGCTTTTGCAATCTTCGAGTGCGTTAATCTCGGCATGTGGTGAGCCGAATTTTTTGTGCCAGCCTTTGCCGATGACCTGTCCGCTTTTAACGATGACACAACCGACCGCCGGGTTGGGCTCGACCGAGCCGATTCCCCGTGCTGCCAGTTTTAATGCGGTCTGCATGTATTTTTCATTCATAACACTGACTGCCACTAACTTTAACGCTGACTATCACCGACCGGCTGGATGTGTTTTTTTCTGTCATTCGTATAGATGATTCGTTTTATATCAACTCCGCCGGGACCGAAATTTATAAGAAATCCCAACTCATACATACTGTTCCGCAGATAACTGTAAAGCTGGTCTATCATCTTACGCGGTAATTTGTCTAAGGCTTTTAGTTCGATAATTATTTTTCCGTCAATTATAAAGTCGGGTTGATATGAACCAATTACTTTTTTGGTTTTTGGCGAGAATACTTTGATTGGTTTCTCTCGCTCGTATTTTATCCTTCTCAGACTTAGCTCTTCGGCAAAAGCCCTTTGATATAAAACTTCTTTATGTCCGGATCCGTAGTTTTTTCTGACTTCTATTGCAGCACCGCGGATTTCATAGCTTAACTCTTTGTGTAATAATTCTACGAGTTTGTTGTCCATTGTTTTATCCGCTTAAGTCAGTGTCGGTCTGTGTTTTCGTCAGTGTCAATCAGTGTAAGGAATTCTTTTTCGTCGATAACTTCAACGCCGAGTTTTTTTGCCTTGGCGAGTTTACTGCCGGGCTCATCACCTGCAATAACATAGTCGGTGTTTTTGCTGACGCTTGAGCTGGTCTTTCCGCCATTGTCCTTTATTAATTTTTCCACTTCGCTTCGTGTGTAATTCGGTAATGTGCCGGTTAATACAAAAGTCTTACCGCCAAGAACTCCGGCACTTAGTGTTTTTTCAACCTTTGGTTTTACTCCCGCGGCTAATAACTGCTCAATCACTTGTTTGTTTTTGGGATTCTTGAAATAATCGTAAACACTCCGGGCCATAACCGGGCCGATTTGCTCTATCGCTTCGAGTGTTTCGATATCGGCGGCTATGAGTTTATCGAGTGATTCAAAATGCTCAGCCAAAACTTGAGCAGACTGGCTGCCAATAAAATTGATGCCTAAAGCCGAAACGAGCCGCCACAGCGGCTGGGTTTTACTTTTTTCTATTGAAGCTACAACGTTGGCAGCGCTTTTATCAGCCATTCTTTCCAATGCCGCCAGATCTGATTTCGAAAGGTTATACAAATCAGCGAAACTGTTGACCAGGCCGGTATCCACCAGTTGCTCGATAAGTGAGTTGCCCAGGTGTTCTATATCCATCTGACCTCTGCCGGCGAAATATTTGAGTCGCTCTTTTAGTTGAGCGGTACAATTCTGATTAACACAGCGGACACAAACGCCGTTTTCGTCTTTGGCGACAGGTCCGCCGCAGTTCGGGCAGATTTTTGGTCTCTGGTATTTTTTTGCCCCGGCCTTTCTGCGGTCTTTTTTTACTTCTATGACCTGAGGGATAATCTCTCCGGCCTTTTCGATAATTACAGTGTCACCGACACGGACATCCAGCCGTTCTATCTGTTCGAAATTATGCAAAGTTGCGCGTTTTACCGTAGTGCCGGATAGCTGTACCGGCTTTAAATTCGCAACGGGCGTAAGGGCTCCGCTTTTGCCGACCTGAACGTCGATTGATTCAACAATCGTCTGGGCCTGTTCCGCGGCGAATTTATATGAAATACACCACCGAGGCGCTCGGCCTGTCGCGCCGAGAGAGTCACGCTGGTCAAAGCGATTGACTTTTATAACCATGCCGTCGATTTGATAGTCAAGGCTTGTTTTCTTTTTCTCCCAGCCTGCGCAAATCTCAACAACCTCATCTATTGTTTTAGCCTGTTTGATATGTGGATTGACAGGCAAACCAAATTTTTTGAGCTTCTGTAAGCTTTGGTAATGATTTTCGGCAAGTGGCTCATTTAGTTGTCCGGTGGCGTAGGCGAAAAAAGAAAGATTTCTCTGGGCAGTGGTCCTTGCATCGAGCAGCTTCAATGAACCGGCTGCGGCGTTTCGGGGATTGGCAAAAGGCGGTTCGCCGGCAGCGGCTTTGTACTTATTGAGTTCGAGGAATGATTTGACGGGCATATAGACCTCGCCACGCACTTCAAGAATTTCCGGAATCCCGGCTTTTGCCAGGAGAGTAAGAGGCACAGCTTTTATGGTACGTACATTAGTGGTCACATCGTCGCCTTGCCAGCCGTCGCCGCGGGTAGCAGCGGTGACTAATTGCCCCCGCTCATAGCGAAGACTGATAGCTAAACCGTCAATCTTTAACTCAACGACATAGTCGTAGTCTTTTGTGCCCAGACCCTTGGCTACACGTTCATCGAAGGCCCGCAGCTCATCGGAACTATATGTGTTATCCATGCTGAGCATCGGGGCAGCGTGTGTTACGGTCTCAAAACCTTCTATGGGCTTTCCCGCAACCCGCTGAGTGGGAGAATCGGTAGTAATAAGGTTGGGATGAGCCTGCTCGAGCTGCTTTAGCTCGGCAAAAAGCTTATCGTATTTTTGGTCGTTGATTTTGGGGTCATTTAAAACATAGTATAGATAGTCGTGGCGCCGGATTTCGGCACGCAACTGCTCGATTTTTTGCTTGGCGGATTCACCCATGCCGCAATTTATACGTCGAAGAAGTTGATTCTTCAAGGCCCAATAGTATAACGGCTGCTACCCTGCTAAAAAGCAAAGTTCTGGGAGAATGGGGTCTTCAAATGGCTGGACAGAGAGGTTTTTCCTTTTCTTGAGCAAGAGATTAGGCACCTTCAAATGCGGAAAAACCTTAGGAATTGGGACCTTGAGATAGGCGATAAAAGGATGTATGAAAAGAGGCTGAGGGTTCGAATGCGCGATTTTCAAGGGCGTTTTTAACGAGATTAAGACCATGTTTGTTGCGGTCTGAATCCGGAAGGACAACGGATTTC
>CAZNXD010000057.1:0-8676 GCA_964576935.1 uncultured Pirellulales bacterium
GGAATCACATCTTATTCCTCTTATTATCCAGGCCGCTTTGGGTAATCATGACAATATCCAAATCTACGGCACCGATTATGATACGCCTGATGGTACGTGCATTCGCGATTATATTCATATCGAGGATTTGTGCAGGGCGCATCTGCTGGCGCTTGACAGACTCGAAAGCCAAAGCGAGCTTGTCTATAACTTAGGCAGCGGAAAGGGCTATTCTGTAAGAGAAGCCATCGATGCAGTACGACAGGTCTCCGGCAAAGAATTTAAAGTTGTTGAAGGACCTCGACGGCCGGGCGACCCTGCGGTTCTTACCGCCGATGCGACAAAGGCAAAGACAGAGCTTGGCTGGGAGCCGCAGTTCGGCGAGCTTGAAACTATTGTTAAAACGGCCTGGCAATGGCACAGCACACATCCGAATGGTTATCCTGATTGATTACCTCAGACAGGGGGTAAATTTATCGTGAGTGAACCGGAAGAAAAAGTCGGCAGTTTTCTAAAATCATACGCAATGCACCCTGCGGATATTGATATGGATACCTGCTGCAAGGCTTTTTTATCTGAAATGGAGGCGGGTCTTGAGGGCAGGGATAGCTCGCTGGAAATGATACCGACCTATATCGAGACCGAAAAAGAGCTGCCTAAAAACAAGCCTGTTCTGGTAATGGACGCCGGAGGAACGAACTTTAGGGCGGCAGTTGTTCATTTCGACGAGCACGACAAGGCGATAATTAAAAGCCTTCGCAAAGAAACAATGCCAGCTATCGAGAACGAAGTTTCACGAGAAGAATTCTTCGATACTTTAGTGGGTTATATAAAAGATATCGCCGGCGTCAGCAATGAGATAGGCTTCTGCTTTTCATATGCCTGCGAGATTTTCTCCAATAAGGACGGTAAACTTATTCGATTCTCCAAAGAGATAAAGGCACCCAAAGTCATCGGCCAGAAAATCGGCGAGAATCTAAACGCAGCTCTGGCACGACTCAGCCTTGACGGCAAAAAGCATATCGTGATTCTAAACGACACGGTGACAACGCTTCTTGCCGGGATGGCCGGCTTTGAAGATAAAACTTATGACAGCTATGTGGGATTTATTCTCGGTACGGGAACCAACACATGCTACATCGAAAAGAACAGCAATATCACCAAGGTCAAAAATCTTGACCCCGACAAGCACCAAATTATAAATGTCGAATCCGGCGGATTCAACAAAGCCCCAAGAGGCAGGATTGATGAGCAATTCGACGCCTCGACAAATAATCCCAGCCTGCAGAGCTTCGAGAAGATGATGTCAGGGGCGTATCTTGGGCCTTTGACACTGGAGGTGATTCGCAAGGCAGCAGGTGACGAACTATTCTCGTCTGCCGCAGCGGAAAAACTGCTCAGCATCAAAAAGCTCGATACAAAACAAATAAGTGACTATCTTGTCGAACCAACAGCTCCATTTCACCCCTTAGGTGAGGCTTTACTGGAAGCAAGCAACTATGACAAAGCTATGATGGAGCCTTTAGTTAAGGCGATAGTGGAACGGGTGGCGAAGCTGATAGCGATTAATCTTTCGGCTGTGGTGATAAAGAGTGATAAGGGCAAAGACCCTGAAAGACCTGTCTGTATCGTAGCCGAGGGCACAACATTCTATAAGCTTGTGGGCTTAAAAGAGAAGGTTGAACAATACCTGCAGGAATTTCTTGTGGGCAAAAAGAGACGTTACTACGAAATCGTCTATGTCGATAACGCCACCCTCATCGGCGCGGCAATTGCAGGTTTGACGAATTAATACCTTTGTTGTTTAGCGCGCCGTGTGAAGATACCAGAGAACCAAATCCTATAGAAAAACAGGAAGGCTTAGAGTTCTCTCCTCGAGGCCTGACCTGGGAACGCTAGTTTAGAATGTTGGAAGATCGGGCTTTAATCAAACGTCGTAACGAAATATGTACGTACGCCACAGTCACTCCGAAGCCGGGAAAGTTATTACAGCCGATGGTGGGAGTCGAACCCACAACCTCAGCTTTACGAAAGCTGCGCTCTACCATTGAGCTACATCGGCACAACGCCCACATAATACAGTCGGGGCCAGCGTCTGTAAAGAACGCAGCCCGGATGTCAGCCTCAGACTCACCGTCCGCCAGCACAGGGATTTTATCCTTCAGGAGGCCTCGACCCGGTTCTTTGAAGACTTAGCTCGAAAACAGGCCTGATAAGTTCTGTAGGGACCAATATAAAGCAAAAGATTGACAAAAGTGCTTCTATGGTTTAGATTCCGGGTCTTCAGACTTGGCCAAACAAGCAAAAAACATTAGGAGAGCAAACAATGGAGATTAAAGTTCAACTCAAAGAAAGTGATATCCCGCGACAATGGTACAACCTGGCGGCCGATTTGCCGACACCGATGCTGCCTCCGCTTGGCCCCGACGGAAAACCCATATCGCCGGATATGCTCGCACCGGTGTTCCCGATGAACCTGATTGAGCAGGAGGTAAGTACCGACCGCTGGATAGACATCCCGGAAGAGATACTCGATATCCTGTACCGCTGGCGGCCGAGTCCGCTCAGACGCGCGGTCTATCTTGAGAGGTATCTGGATACGCCAGCAAAGATTTATTACAAAGATGAAAGCGTCAGCCCACCCGGAAGTCACAAACCCAATACCGCTGTCGCCCAGGCCTGGTACAACAAGCAATTCGGCATTAAGAAAATTACTACTGAAACCGGCGCAGGACAGTGGGGCAGTGCCCTTGCTTTTGCCTGTAAACTGCTGGAGCTTGAATGCAAGGTCTTTATGGTAAGAATCAGCTTTGACCAGAAACCGTTCCGTAAGATAATGATGAATACCTGGGGCGCCAATTGTGTCGCAAGTCCCAGTCCCGAAACCAACGCAGGCAGAGCCATACTGGAAAAAATTCCCGATACACCGGGTAGCCTGGGAATTGCCATTAGTGAAGCAATCGAAGAGGCTGTCACAGACAAAAGCGGCAAAACGCGATACTCGCTTGGCAGTGTTCTTAATCACGTGCTGCTGCATCAGACCATAATCGGACTCGAAGCTAAAAAGCAGCTTAAGTCAATCGAGGAAAAACTGCCGGATGTGGTAATCGGCTGTGCCGGCGGTGGAAGTAATTTTGCAGGTCTGGCATTTCCGTTTACAACAGATAAGATTAACGGCGCAGATATCAAAATTATTCCGACAGAACCCACCGCCTGTCCGACAATGACTCGTGCGCCGTTCGCTTATGACTTCGGCGATACCGCCTGCACAACGCCTCTTTTAGCAATGTACACGCTCGGTCATGCCTTTATCCCCCCGCCGATTCACGCCGGCGGCCTACGATATCATGGTATGGCGCCTCTGGTCTGCCAGTGTATTGTCGAAGGACTTTTTGAGCCGCGGTCGTTTCACCAAATGAAGTGTTATGAATCCGCTTTGCTTTGGGCACAGACAGAGGGTACAATATGTGCACCGGAAACCAGCCATGCCATTGCCGCTGTGATAGATGAAGCCATAAAGGCTAAGGAAGAAGGCAAGAAAAAAGTAATACTGTTCAACTATAGCGGACACGGCCTGATGGACCTGACAGGCTATGACGCCTATCTGTCCGGCAAGCTTCAAGACTATTCACTGCCGGACGAAAAAATCAGTGAATATACTATCCCGCTGAAAGATTTACCAAAAGCCGAGATGCGTAAAAGCGGAAAATGGTAATACCCAAAAAGAGTTGAAAATTAATTTGGCAAATATTTCAGGGCCGCTTGACAGTAAAAAGCGGCCCTGAAATTCTTTGTAGGGTGGGCTGCGCCCCCTTTAGTCGTTCGGTGTGCACAGCACATTTTACGTATCTGGATTCCCTCTCCGCCACGGCGGACAAGTTTGGCGGGAATGACTGGAAAGTGTATCAGAGTTGCCCCAATGACTGACAATCAAACAAACTTACCTGAAAGCGTAACGCACATAAAGGTCGGCGAGAAAGACGTTTATATTGTCGGCACAGCCCATATATCGAAAGAGAGCGTCGAGGACGTCCGCCGGACTATTCAATTTTTAAAACCTGATGCTGTCTGCATTGAACTGTGTCAGGGCCGCTACAATGCACTTACACAAAAAGACGCCTGGCAGAAGATGAATATCTTCAAAATCGTTCGCCAGAAAAAAGCCGTATTTCTGCTGGCCCAGCTTATCATGGGTACATTCTATCGCCGCCTTGGTGAGCAGCTTGGCGTAACTCCCGGCGCTGAGATGCTCGAAGGAGTTAAACAAAGTCAGGATGTTGGTGCAAAACTTGTCCTGGCCGACAGGCAAATCGAAATAACATTAAAGCGAGTATGGGGCTATTTGAAATTCTGGGACAAATTCAGGCTGATGTCAACTTTTATGGTTAGCGTCTGCATCCCGGAAAAAATCGACGCAGAGATGATAGACAAGATGAAAAAGCAGGACCAGCTCGAGACTATCCTCGCTGAATTCGCAGGTAAATTTCCCGAAATTAAACGGCGTCTTATTGATGAGCGTGACATCTACCTTGCTCAGCAGATTCGACATGCCCCGGGTAAAAAAATCGTTGCTGTTGTCGGCGCGGGCCATACTCCCGGCATAGCCGAACACATACAGCAGGACGAACCTGTGGATGAGCTTCTTGAATTGCCTAAACCCTCGATTTGGCCGAAGCTTTTCAAATGGGGTCTCCCCGCTGCGATAATCGCGATTATTATTTATGGCTTTTTCAAAGAAGGTGCAGCGCACTCGGTCCAGAATATATATATTTGGGTACTGGTTAACGGCCTGCTCTCAGCGGCAGGTGCAGTGTTGGCTTTGGCTCATCCTGTAACTATAGTCTCGGCTTTTCTGGCAGCTCCTCTGACTAGTCTGAACCCGATGGTCGCAGCCGGCTGGGTGGCGGGCCTGGTCCAGGCCTGGATAAAAACACCAACAGTCGCTGACTTCGAAGCCCTGCCGGAATCTACAAGCACCTTCAAAGGCTGGTGGACAAACCCTGTCCTCAAGGTTCTGCTCGTCACCGCTTTGGCAAATCTGGGCAGTATGGTTGGCACTTATGTCGCCGGCGCATGGATAGCCGCACGTTCGTTTTAATGGTATATTAACGGACGCTTGGACTTTTTTTGCATTTATGAACATGTTCAGCTTGACAATCTAAGAAAAGTTTGCTCTAATACTGTCAACATGAAGCAGAATTATCGCAATAATCTGAACTGGTGGTGGCCTGCTGAATAACTCATCAGCGGGTATGCGATAGTCTGCTATACAAAATCCGATAAAGTTCTGACGCAGCCTGCTGATAAAGCAGGCTGCTTTTTTATTTGTATTTTTGAGCAATACAGGCTAAAAATTAGGCGACTTTAAAATGGAAGATTACAAACAAACAATAAATAACGCTAAGCCGGGCCAGATAATACCGATTGTCAGGCAAATCGAGATGGCTGACCCGATGGACTTTTTCGCCAAGGTTAGTGACTACGGCCGGGCCAAGAACTGCTGTCTGTTGGAATCCAGAGAATATTTGGCCGGCACGGCCGCCCTTAGTTTCGGCACGGCAAGGCCAGCTTTGTATCTGACCGGCACTGGAGGCGATTTTGCCATAAAGGCCCTTAACAAGACAGGCCGGCGAATGCTCGGATACCTCTCCGAGCAAAAAGAGCGCTTCGATTTCTGCGAAACTGTAAATTTCACCGATGAGCAAATCGACGGTAAGATAAAGCAGCTTCACGAAACCATCGACGAGCAAAGCCGGCTGACATCAATAAACCAAATGGATGTCTTACGTGCCGTAGCTTTCGCTTTCAAACTGGCCAGCAAACCCTTCCGCGTTACGTGCGGTCTATTAGGCGCGCTTAGCTATGATTTCATTGACCAGTTTGAAAAACTGCCGGCCAGTGAAAATGACCTGCTTGGCAACCCAGATTATGAACTTTATTTTGCCGACAACATCTTCCTGATGGACCACGAACACGGTAAAGGATTCATCGTCGTCAACGTAATGGTAACCAACGGCGACAGACAAACAGCTATACAGGAAGCACAAGATTGTTTTGATTACTATGAAAACATCGCTCGCTTCGACACGCCGACAGGCAACAAGCATGAGGGGCACTTGCCAGAAGAAGGTGCCGATACCAATCAGGATGAATATGAACAAATGGTTCGCACAGCAAAGCAGCACATCATCGACGGTGACATCTTCCAGGTTGTTCTTTCCCGAACGAAAATGACACCCTGTCTCGATGAACCGCTCGATGTTTACAAGCGCCTGCGCGAGCTGAACCCTTCGCCTTATATGTTCTATCTAAACACTCCCAACACTATCCTTATGGGCTCGAGTCCCGAACTTAACCTGCGTGTAAGCGGTACCGAAAATCGCAGCGTCGAGATAAGACCCATCGCCGGCACCAAACCCAGAGGCCGAATCGGCAGCGATATCGACACCGATACCGATTTCAGGTACGAAGCGGAACTGAAACTCGACCCGAAAGAACTGGCCGAGCACATAATGCTGGTCGATTTGGCCCGCAACGACATAGCACGAGTGGCTGAGCCGGGCAGCCGGGTCGTTACCGAGCTTCTCATCGCTGAAAAATACGAATCAGTTCAGCACCTCGTCAGCAACGTCAAAGGAACTCTTCGCAGTGACCTTGATGCACTGAGTGCATACTTAGCGACTATGAATATGGGTACACTGACCGGCGCTCCGAAGATTGAAGCAATGAAGATAATTCGTCAGCTCGAAAAGACCAAGCGCGGCTATTACGGCGGAGCCGTTATGTATCTTACCGTTGACGGCCAATTCGATAGCTGTATTACAATAAGGTCGCTGCAGGTCAAAGACCATACGGCCTATATTCGAGTTGGAGCAGGCATAGTCCACGACAGCGTACCGAAAACTGAATTCGAAGAAACAGAACACAAGGCCGGGTCGTGCATGCGCGCGCTCGGTGCAAAATAGGGGGATAATTCGATGAGTGAAAGACAACCAAAAGTACTGTTCATCGACAACTTCGATTCGTTTACATACAATCTTGTAGATGACTTCTGCAAGCGCAACTGCGACGCCAGGATTTACCGCTCAGACACAAGGCTTGATGAACTCAAGAAAATCGCTGAAGATTTCAAGCCGGATTTGTGTGTCATATCACCCGGCCCGGGTACACCCGATACAGCCGGGGTAAGCCTTGATGCCGTCGGCTACTTCAAGGATAAACTACCCATACTCGGTGTATGTCTCGGTCATCAGGTTATCGTTCAACACTTCGGCGGTCAAATCGGCCATGCGCCTGTGCCAATGCACGGAAAAGGCTCGCGCGTCACTCACAATGGAAAAGGAGTTTTCGCCGGGGTTGAAAACCCCTTACAGGCGGGCCGATATCACAGTCTCTGTGCTGTACCGGCGCAGTTGCCCGATTGTCTGGAAAAAACCGCTGAATTTGAAGGTATCGTCATGGCCGTCGAGCACAAAACGCTGCCGATTTTCGGAGTACAATTCCACCCCGAAAGTATATTAACACCTGCCGGCGGAAAAATAATCGAGAACATGCTGGAAATCGCAACAACTAAAAAATCTTGAGGGAGCAGAGAAATGGCAAAAATAACCGAATACCTGGACATACTTTTAGAAGGCAAAGACCTCTCGTTCGATGAAGCCAAAGGGCTCTTAGATACAGTATTCGCCGGTGAAGTTCCTGAGGTTCAAATCGCAGCGTTTCTGGCCATGATGAGAATGAAGCGCGCCACCCCGAACGAATTCGCCGGCCTGGCAAGCTCACTACGCGACCATGCTGTACCGGTAAAGGTTGATATTGATAACATGATTGATACCTGCGGTACCGGCGGTGCAATGATAAAGACATTTAATGTTTCAACCGCTGCAGCTCTTGTCGCAGCCGGTGCCGGAGCATACGTCGCCAAGCACGGCAATCGCGCTATAACAAGCCAGTGTGGCTCAGCAGATGTGCTGGCGGAACTCGGTGTCAAAATTGACCCGGGAGCGGATATCGTAGCTGAGTGCATCAAACAGGCACACATTGGTTTTATGTTTGCGCCGATGTTTCATCCGGCAATGAAATTCGTTCAGCCGATTCGAAAGAGCCTCGATTTCAGGACCGCTTTTAATATCCTCGGACCGCTGGCCAATCCGGCCAAGGTAACCAGACAGGTAATGGGCGTAGCCAGCGAAGAACTCATGGAAAGACTTGTCCAGACACTTCAAGTTCTCGGGGCAAAACGGGCGATGGTCGTTCACGGCCAGGGTATGGATGAAATCAGTACTCTCGGAAAGACAAAAATATATAAGCTGATGGACGGCAAGATTACTTCTTATGAACTTGACCCGACTGAATTTGGGAAGCCCGCGACGAATATAGACGAATTGAAAACCGGTGACGCCGCTTACAACGCATCGGTGGTTAGAAATATCCTCGAAGGCAAGGACAGCGGTGCGCGAAAGGATATAGTCGTTCTCAATGCCGCTGCGGGGATAATCGTTGCCGGCCTGGCTGATGACTTTGAACCGGCAATGAAAGTGGCTGATGAATCAATAACCAGCGGCAAGGCCCTTGCCTGCCTCGAAAAGATGATTGAGGTCTCGAACAGCTAAAAGGACCAGTTACACAAGAATAACAAGAAGTTAATACCTAAAGTAAAAATCTGCGGGAAAACCAACCTTGAAGCAAAAGCCGTGG
>CAZNXD010000058.1:0-8619 GCA_964576935.1 uncultured Pirellulales bacterium
CGCTTGAATGCAAAGGCATTTTGTTAGACGCTCAAATTAGTTAGATTTTTTAAGTAAAACCGCTTGCTGTTTAAGGAGGTGTTTATGGCGGCCAAAGAATATAAATTGAAAGATGTTCCTGAACCCAACCTGTATCGGGATACGTTCCCGTATAAAGAATTTCCACGCACTGAATTTGATAATCAGCCGGTCGAATTCAATTTGCCCGACAAAATATGGATTACGGACACCACTTTTCGTGACGGCCAGCAGGCAAGGCCGCCCTATACCCCCGAGCAGATTCTGCACGTCTTCGATTTGATGCACAAGATTGACGGCGGAACCGGGCTTATCAGGCAGTGCGAATTTTTCTTATACTCGAAGCGGGACCGCAAAGCTGTCGAGCTTTGCAAAGAGCGAAACTACAAATACCCCGAGATAACCGGCTGGATTCGTGCCGTTGCCGACGACTTCAAGCTCGTCAGCAAGATGGGCCTGAAGGAAACGGGCATCCTGACCTCAGCCAGCGATTATCACATTTTCCTCAAGCTCCGCAGGACCCGCGCCCAGGCGCTCGACGCCTATCTTGATATTGCCAAAGCTGCCCTCGACCATGGAGTTATTCCTCGATGTCACTTTGAAGATATTACTCGGGCCGACTATGAAGGCTTTGTACTGCCGTTTGCTCAGGAGCTTATGAAATTATCTGACTCCTACAAAATGCCGGTCAAGATTCGTCTCTGTGACACGCTCGGTTTTGGCGTTCCCTGGGACAGGGCAAAATTACCCAGAAGCGTACCGAAACTTATTGCCGGCCTGAGAAAAGTCGGCGTCCCGGCAGAGCGGCTCGAATGGCACGGCCATAACGACCTGCACAAAGTGCAGGTCGACGGAGCTACCGCCTGGCTGTACGGATGCTGCGCGGTCAATTGTGCGATTTTTGGTTTTGGCGAACGAACGGGCAATCCTCCTCTTGAGGCCCTGGTTGTCGAGCATGCCCAGCTCAAGGGTATGAATGAAAAGATTAATTACCAGGCCATAACAGACCTTGCCGAGTATGCCAGGAAGGAGCTCAACTTCCATATACCGGGCAATTACCCCTTGGTCGGCGCCGATTTCAATGTTACCCGCGCAGGCATTCATGCCGATGGATTGCTCAAGAACGAAGAGATATACAATTGCTTCGACACAAAGCGGCTGCTCAATCGCCCGGTCGGTGTTGCAATAACCGACAAAGCCGGTGCCGCAGGAATAAAGCACTGGATTGAATCAAGGTACCAGATAGAAATTGCCAAGCACGACCCGCGGGTCCAGAAGGTCAAAGACCACGTCGATGACGAATATGCCAAGGACAGAGTCTCTGCGATTTCCGATGACGAAATGTTTGCATGGGTCAAAGAGTCCTTTCGTGATACTTTACCGCCAACCCGTTAGCCGATAGAGTTTATGACAAAAATAAATGCCGTCCTATTCGACCTTGGTGATACGCTGCTGAATTTTGGAAAGGTCAGACCCGGTCGACTTTTCCGACAGGCGGCCAGGCTCACCTTTGAATATCTACAAGAGCTTTCTCAGCCTGTCGGTGATTTCAAAACCTATTGCAGAAACAACCTTTCTGCAATTCGATGGCGATATTGGCTCTCATTCATTACGGGCAAAGACTTCGATGCTTTGAAACTTTTAAAGAAAATAGGTGCCAAAACAGGCGTACAGCTGAATGAAGAACAATGGCAACGGCTCGTCTGGCTGTGGTATGAGCCGCTTAGTAAAGTCGCGCACGTTGAGCCGGACATCAAAAAAACCCTGCACTGCCTCAAGCAAAAAGGTATCACACTTGGCATCCTCTCGAATACCTTCATAAACGGCAGTGCCCTGGACAGCCATCTCGAACAGTTCGGACTGCTCGATTTTTTTGATATCAGGATGTACTCGTACCAGTTCGGATTCCGAAAACCCGACAAACGCATCTTCAAAGCCGCCGCCGAGAGGATAGGCGAAAGATGCGAAAACATAATGTTCGTCGGTGACCGTATTAACAAAGATATCAAACCCGCTATTCGAGTTGGCATGACCGCTGTCCTGAAAAAAGCTTACACTAACAAAGGTAAAGCTGTCCCTGCTAAAGTGTACCGAATAGAACAGCTCAACGAGCTGCCCACACTCATCGAACAACTAGCTTCTTAAATTGCTCCGGGTTCCTGCCGATTTTTATTCCACCACCACCGTAAATCCTCTATAATGCTCCCTCTGCTGTATCGGAGACTATTGATGAGTGTATCAGGACAAAAAGATAATGCCTATGTGCAGTGCATAAACCCCGATTGCGGGGCACAGTTTGACCGTATGGACGTCTTGTTCAAATGCCCCAAGTGCGGCGAGCTGCTGGATACGCTCTACAACTGGGACAAGCTCGAAACCCCTGCAAAGTTAAGCGATTTGGCCAAACGATGGGCAAACAGAAATAATCGTCTGGATTTTTCCGGCGTCTGGAGATTCCGTGATTTACTAAACTTCTGCCCCGACAAGCACAAGGTCACGATAGGCGAAGGCCAGACCATCCTCGAGCAGAACTGCGCCATTGCCGAACACCTCGGCATCAAGCCCGACTGTCTTTACCTGCAGTACGAAGGACTCAATCCCTCCGGCTCATTCAAAGATAACGGCATGACCGCCGCCTTTAGCCATGCAATGATGGTCGGTGCGAAAAGTTGCGCCTGCGCCTCAACCGGAAATACCTCTGCTGCCGTCGCTCTTTACGCACATAATTGCGCCATGAAATGCACTGTCTTCATCGGCTCGGGCCGAATCGCATTCGGCAAACTTTCGCAGGCGATGGACTACGGCGCCAAGACTATTCAAATACGCGGTGACTTCGATGACTGCATGAAACAGGTACAGGCCGTCTGCAAAGAGCTTGGCCTTTATCTGCTCAATTCGCTCAACCCCTATCGTCTCGAAGGTCAAAAGACCATAATGTACCGCATCATAGAAGCACTCGGCTGGCAGGTGCCCGACTGGATTATTGTACCAGGCGGAAATCTCGGAAATTCAAGCGCATTCGGCAAGGCCTTTTACGAATTAAAGCAGCTTGGCCTGATTGACCGAATCCCGAGAATGGCAGTCATTAACTCCACCGGAGCAAGCACTCTTTCAGACCTCGTCAATGACAAAAAACTCACCTGGAACGGTGGCCAGGTCAATCAGCAAATCATCGATGACTATTACGCCGACCTTACCGCCCGCAATTTCTCACCGCACACTATTGCCTCTGCCATTGAGATATCCCGTCCGGTCAATCTCAAAAAATGTCTCCGGGCTATCGATATATGCAACGGCGTTGTCCTTGCCGTGCCCGACGAAGAAATCAAAGACGCCAAAGCTCTCGTCGGCAAATACGGCTTAGGCTGTGAGCCTGCCTCAGCCGCTACCATAGCAGGCCTCAAACACCTGCTCGCCGACGGTATCGTGGATAAAGATGCACGCATCGCTTGTGTCCTTACCGGCCATGCACTTAAAGACCCTGACCTCACCGTGAATTATCACAAGGACAAGCAAGGCCGATTCGCGAATCCTCCCATCGAAGCCCCAAACGACCTCGAACAAATCATCAAGCTGATTCACTAAGTGTTGTATGGTTTTGGCCTGCGACGTCTCAATAGCTTTGCCGAACCTTGTCTCATTTCTGAAAATAGCGACTCGGCCTCTCCGCCGCTATACGCCTCGATTAGAACTCGACGAAGACCTTCGTCGAAATACTCATCACGCAGACTGTAATCAAGCCGGGCCAGGTTCTTGATTTTCTCTTTTCGGCTTCTAACTTTGTATTTCATCCTGTGAAGGTCAATAATCGCAAATTCATATTTATCCGCCGTGGCGGAACCGCCGCCTTGATTCTTCGTTATGAACACATGCCATATATAAAGGTCCGGCAGACTTATATCGCAATCATGTATTCTGCGGATTGCCTGCCCGAGCTCTTTAAGGATTTGTTCTTTCTCCGGCCTTTCGAGTTTTTCAAAATTCTCTGCGACGAAGCCATCCAGTGATTGACCGTTCAATGCTTCGGTGACTACGAACGACCTTCGCTCAATTCCAAAAATTGTTTGCTCACCGAAGCAGACAGACCTGTACGTTGCAAATCCATTATTCAGCAGGTAATTCGCGTTCTCATATTCGCACGCCGCCTGCGAGCATAGCCGGCCAAAATTGCGAAGGCTAAGAAATATGTCTTCGAGGTGACAATACCTGAAACGTTTGATAAAGAAAGTTTTTCTCTGGGGACCATCGCCGAAACTCACGGAATTGACGTATCGCTTACTGCTCTCGAGTATGCCAAAATCCGCGTCACAATTGAAGAAATCGTCAAACGACTTCAAGCCGTATTCATCGAAATAAGATTGCCAACCCTCGGCAAAAAATATTCTTTCCACTTACAGCACTCGAAAATAGGTTCGCTATTCTTGTTTGGACCCGCCTAAAGCTGACCGTAATTCACTAACTCGAACCCGGCATCTTCGAAGTATTGCTTTGCTCTTTCATCACAAAGAGCTTCGAGCTCTGCCTTACGGGCGAACTTGACCGGCCTGAAGGAATCTTCCGCATCGTCCTCCGTAGCCGGATGTGTCATCAGCTCAGTCGTTTCGGCGTGATTATACAAGCTCACCGCCTTAAGAAAGGTCATATCAACCCGACCCAGATGGGTCATCCCGATAAATGCCTCCGTCTTTATCATGCTCTTATCTTGCATTCGGTTAATAACAGCCATCCGCCGAATCCACCTCGCCGACTTTCTTGCCTCGGCGCTCGATAAAGGCCAAGGCGCACTGCCGAGCCCCTTCGGTTCACCGCACCATCGCACCGCGCCGATTTTGAACTCCCTTGCCAAATCGCACACGATTGAATAGTCACCCGGAAAGCAGTGAAAATGCTTATGCGAATCCAGATGAGTCGGCTTGATTTTTTTCTTTATCAGCCACTGTATCTGTTCAGCCATCTCAATTCGTATAGCCTTTCTAACGTTATGCAGCACCGATGCCATCACCGCCAGCAGCGGCACCGAATATCGAAAATCACCGTCTTTATTAACAAGACACTCTATTTTAGCGTCACCCGATATCGGCTTGCCCTTGAAAAGATTAAGATGAACCCCAACCCCAAGCCCCGGCAGACTCTTGGCAATCTTAACGGCCTTCTTCGCATCGCCCATATTCGTCATCATCGTTGTACTGGTGAGAATTCCCTCCTTATGGGCACGCTCAACCGCTTCATTGACCGAGCTGTTCAATCCGAAATCATCCGCGTTTATAATAAGACGTTTAGCCATAGACTCCCGAGTTTAAGCCGCGCTGTGCTACCGGTCAAACATAAATTCACCACCCCAATATACCGCTGATAACAAACCCGGCGCTCAAAGCCGCCGCCCCCGCCAGATGCAGCACAATCGTCAATTGGTTCACCTTAAAGCGTCCCGGCGTGCTGACCTCCCTCGTATTAGCCAGTTTTGCCGCCGCAATTCCCAAAGGCAAAGTCAACAAATACAGCGCTGCTGCAATTCGCATCGTTCCATTGACTATCACACCAGCAATTGCGACGATATAACTCACCGCCAGTACCGCTCTGTAAATTACAACGCACCTCTCTGCGCCGAACCGAACTACAAACCTTTTCTTATCCACTGCTGCGTCTGCCGCGGCGTCCGGAAAATCATTAATTAATATCACCAGAAAAATCAGTGCCCCCACAATTACCGCTGGCATAGCTGCATACCAATCGACTCGGCCCGCCTGCAGATAATAAGCACCCGACACCGGCAGTATCCCGAACAAAAACGCTATCGCTGGCTCACCCACCGTTCGATAACCTAACTTCACCGGCTCCGCCGTATAAAAGAACCCGCCCAAAAGACCAGTCAAGCCGAGCGCTAAAATAAAAATGCTCTTTGTCATAAAAACAATCGCAAGTCCACACACCGAACCAGCAGCCAGAAGTATCAGCGATTCAATCAGTGTAGCCTTAGCTGACAATATCCCGTCCTGAATATACCGCCTGCCGCCTGAAAATGGTGACAGGTTCGTATTGGCTATATCGTTACCGCTCAAATGGTCATAATAATCGTTAGCTACATTCGCCCCCGAATGTAAAAGGACCGTCCCCAACAGCGCCAATAAAAATAGACCAAACGAAAAGCTCCCCGTAACCGCAAACCCCAATGCCGAACCGACCAATACAGGTCCCGCACTTGCCGTAAGAAACCTTGGCCGAGTCGCCGTAAAATACACCCACATACGCGAATGTTTAAGACTATCATTCATAAGTCCCCCAATACTACAATTCGAATCAACTCTTGCAACTCTTTTAGTTTCAGTGAAATATCCGCCGCAGACAATGTTAAATCCCGTTCCCAGCCTTATAAATCCAGCGCATATCATGAGCCTGAAAAAATGAAATTTAAATGAAAAAAATTATAAGAAATTTCTTGACAGTTAATATTGGCTGTGTATACTCAGTCTTGTTGAAACGCTGAAGTATGGGTTTTCAGCGTTCAACTGGCGATTTTCATACAAATCGTGGGGTTGGAGGGGGACATATAATTTCTCTCGCTTTGCTTTTCTGTTAGCAGCGTTCGTGTAAAGTTCAGGCACTTGTTGTGATTTGCCTTGAACTAAGGTGAAAGGCCATGTGCTGACAGTCAAAGCAGTGCGTCTCTGATCTTATTTGAGACCACCGCAATCGGTGTACGTATTTTGTGTCCGTAAAAAATAACAAGATTCTTGGCTTGTGGACTAAGGCAGTTATGTTTAAGACAACTTATTTTGGAGGAATAAAGCATGTGCAGAGAATTAGTTACAGTTTGCCTTGTCTTTGTAATGTCTTCTACAGGTTTTGCTGATGTCATTGGTGACTTTGAAGGGGGTATGAGTAGTCCCATGGATAGTTGGTCTTTATTGAATACGGGACTGGCTCAATTCGACACCTTCGGTGCAACTCTGAATGACAAAAGTCTCGCTCTACGCCGTTCTGCTACAGGCGCCGAATGGGTTTTACGGCACGATGGCCTTATCGATCTCGATGAAACTCCCATCCTAAAGCTTGACGTTTCATGGAAAGATGACCAAAGCCAGTGGGGCGTGGCTGATGAACCTTATCCGACAGCAGGCCACTATGCCAGGCTTACTGAAGTCGCTGTAGATGCAGGCGGCGTGGCAGGCCGGATGCTGTTCACTTGTACGGATCTGCAGAATCCTTCCAGTCCCGGCACCTGGGACCCATATTTATGGGATGACAACACAAGAGAGCTCATCTGGGACCTTTCAGAATACGATATGACAGGAGTATTGGACGCCGGATGGATGCAAATCTCGTTCTCCGTTGACTCTGATATCGGTCCGGGCAAGTGGTACATTGACAACGTTCGATTGGAGAACCCCGAGCCCGCAGCCGTTGTCCTGTTCGGTTTGGGCTCTCTTGTTTTGATTCTAAGAAGGCGATAATTCAGCCCGCTTAGACCCCTTACTCTGTGCGAGGCCACAGGCCGAAGTCCCGCACGAAACATCGCCGTCATGTTTGGTGCGGGGTTTAGCAGTCGCCGTAACGGCGACTATTTATCTCCATCGCAATACGCGATACACAGAACGCAATACGAATATTAATCCCCGCGTGGGCTATACGAGATACGAGCGACGAGCCCCGAGCGACGGGATTTCGGCTTTGCCGAAATCCTCCTTGTTTTTGACCGGAATTGGAAGGATAATACATGCACCGTAAAACAGCGTTAGTAGATATAATGTTATGATAGGAGAGAAAAAGTGATACTTGGTATTGAGATTGCCCTGACTATACTGGGCATATACACGCTGATAAAACGAAAGTGGCCTATGGGCAAAAAAGGTTATTTGGTTGGTCGCGAAGCTATGATTTTAGGAATACTTTCGCTTATAACACTTCCTATAGTTTTTCTGGTTGGTTTAGTGGCAGGAGTCATTATCGGAATAATCCGCGGACCGGATGCGCTAACTTCATCCCAATGGGTCGGGATTGGAATTGAGGCTGTTGTTGTCATATTGTGGACAATACTTTTGCTTTTCCTGAACGCAAAGTTTGCTCGAACCGGACAGCTCATAAGTAAAGACAAACCTGTACCTTAACGAAAATTAGAAAACAATATTTAGCCACCTGTTTTAAAAATGCGGAAAATCAAATAACAATCGCCAGAAAAAATCCGTGCTAATCCGCGTAATCCGCGGTTAAATAAAAATCTCGTCGCCCCGCGACACCACAATTTTGCATTCTTGTCCCGCCATAGCTTTAAAGCGACGGCGGATTGCATTTTGATTTCTTGTCCGCCGTAGCTTGAGTGTAGGCGGATTGATATTTGCTCTTTCTTCATGTTCTTCATGGTAAAAATCCGCGTTACTTGTCCGCCGCAGGCGGAATCCGAGGTTAACCAACTCAAAATTCCTTCCGTGGGCTGTGGGCCAAGCGACGAGCGACTGTTACAATCCTGCCAGCATGACCGCTTGACTGCCACTTTATACAGAATCTGCCAAAAATTACCAACCACAAAAAAACCCTCGAACCACCACAAAAAAACCCTCGAACCACCACAAAAAAACCCCCACGCTAAAACCCGAATCGTCGACC
>CAZNXD010000059.1:0-8459 GCA_964576935.1 uncultured Pirellulales bacterium
ACGTCTTTGTGGTCTTAGAGTTGTGACAAGTCTACTTTTAGTTGGCTTAGGCTGGGCGGTCGTGATAATAGCATGGCATTTCGGCTTGACTCTGCTTTTTGTTTTTGTGGGTTCACCTGTGGCACTGTTTGCATTTATCGGCGCACTTGCAACGGTTTGGTTAGTGTGGTTAATCGGACACGTCGCCGGCGGACGCTCCGCCGTTACGTCACTACTGCTGGCCGGGGTGGTGGTAAATGCGTTTTTCTCTGCAGTGATAATGTTCCTGACTTCAATCGCAAAAACCTATGAACAACGAGCCACAATTCTATGGCTGATGGGAAATATATTAGAAAAAGATACACTCACACTGATAATAAGCGCAGGTTTCATTCTTTCAGGATTAACCGCCCTTTTCTGCATTGCCAACAAGCTGAACGTTCTCAGCTTTGGTGAAGCCGAGGCAAAAAATCTCGGTGTCGAAGCCAACAGGACAAGGGTAATCGCCTTCGGCTTAGCTGCCTTCGTCACTGCTATTGCCGTTAGTCTCAGCGGTTTGATTGGCTTTGTAGGTCTTATTGTACCACACGCTATTCGCCTTCTATTCGGGCCGGACCATCGGCAGCTTCTTCCGCTAAGTGCAATAATCGGAGCGGCGTTTCTCGTCATAGCCGATACGATAGCCAGAACAGTCGTTGCCCCCGCCCAGTTGCCGGTAGGAGTCATTACCGCACTGGTGGGCGGGCCGTTCTTTCTTGTTCTGCTTGCCAGATACAGCAGAAAGGTCAGTTGGGCAAAATGAACGCAATAGTTGAAGTGGACAATTTGAGCTTTGCCTATAACGCAGATGCCATTCTGGATAGCCTGAGCTTCGATGTCGCTGCGGGTGAGTTTCTGGCGATAGCCGGGCCGAACGGTGTCGGCAAAACCACCCTGCTGAACCTTCTCTGCGGGGTCCTCAAGCCAACCGCAGGGCAGGTAAAGATTGACTCATCTGGTATCGATAGCTATTCCACAAGAGAATTGGCCCGCAAGGTCGCCGTCGTCCGCCAGGAATTTGTGCCGGCATTCGATTTCACCGTCACCGAAGTGGTTTCTATGGCACGGACACCGTATCTCGGCGCGCTGGGTTTCGAATCGACAACTGATAAAGATATAGTGACCGAAGCGCTTGAGATAACCGACACCACGCACTTAGCAGATAGGCCGTTGGGGAAGCTTAGCGGTGGCGAGAGACAGCGAGTTTTTATCGCACGGGCACTGGCTCAAAACACACCCATTATCATTCTGGACGAGCCAACCAGCTTTTTAGACATCAAGCATCAAGTGGCCATATATGATCTGCTTAAGCAATCACAACTCGAAAAAGGTAAAACCATTATAGCAGTCACTCACGACATAAACATGGCAATGCAGTACTGCGATAGAACTTTGCTGCTGTACCCAGGCGAGACCTATTACGTTGGGAAAACCGCCGAGGTTTTGTCCCAGCAGTGCATTGAAGATGCCTTTGGCGTAAAAACCTTCTCTGCCCATTTCGGAACCAGAAATATTATCATGCCAATAGGAAAATTCTCAGCTAATGCAGGTCCGGATAAATCGGCTTAACCCCGGGGACAGCCAGCCGAATTCGCCGCAACACAACCCATAACTACTTATAATATAAGCGCTTATATAAGCTGCATCTTGCGGCCGTCTCAATCAATCCCTTTAGACATCTAAGCCTCCGGTAAGAGGTAGTTCCGATGGGGCAGCAGCTATTAACTAACCAGTCTGAATTTGGTATAATGATGGTTTCGCCATATGGCAGTTTTTCGTATGGAGGTAGGTGAAATAAAGTGCCGGGCAAAAATAACAAAAAAACTGTGAGCAAAACTTCTTCGCGGGCTCGAAAAAAGACTCGCCTGACAGCTGCTGAGATGGATGAGTTCCGTTCATTACTACTTGCCAAGCGACGTGAAATCGTCGGCGATGTCAACGGGATGGAATCAAAACGAGCCCACACCGAAGCTGCCGGGGACCTCTCCTGTATGCCGATCCACATGGCCGATATAGGTACAGACAACTACGAGCAGGAATTCTCGATGGGCTTGATGGACAGTGAAATTAGAATGCTCAGAAAAATTGACGACGCCCTACAAAGGATCTCGGAAGGAACATATGGAATTTGCCACGGCAGTGGTAAACTCATATCTAAAGCCAGATTAAAAGCCAAACCATGGGCGCGATACTCCGTGGAATATGCAAGGATGGCTGAGAACGGTGAGCTATCCGACCAGTAAACAATCAGCTTAGCGAGATGCATTAGGCCATGATTTACAGGTGCCCAATCTGCAAAAAGAAGGTCAAACGCCCGGATAAAAATCACACCGACCGGGCGAAACTTTTCCCCTTTTGCTCCGAAAGATGCAAGCTGGTCGATTTAGGCACCTGGTTCGATGCCGATTACAAAGTCTGTACGCCCCTGCAATCATCACAACCAACTGACGATGTGTCTGATTAAGTCTGCTAAGCCAAAGACTTTATAAATCTTTAAAATATTTAGTTCATACCGACCGATAATAAGCTTATACTAATGCTTACAGGCTGATAATACAGCGGGACTTCGTTGAGATAAACCTTTTGAAAGGAGGCAAAATGGCTAATTCACAAAGCGAGCCAAACCTTCTCGAATCATTTATGTTCACCAGGATATTTCAAACCTTCCGCATGGCCATTCACCCCAGTAAACTGGCAATTGCCTTTGCAGCTGTGGCCTTAATATGCCTCGTCGGGACAATAATGGATTTTGCAACCAAATCAGTCATAGTCGAGCCGGCAACCGATGGTAAAGTCACTGAGTTGCAGGTATATTTGGCCGAACCCGAGCAGCTTAATTCATTTATCGAGATGAATAAAGGCCTGGAAAAAGGTACGGGAGTCTTTTCAATTCTCTGGGCTTTCGCAACTGATAGATTCGAAGGCGGAATCGACTCGGTGCTTAGGCTTAACTTTCCCGGTGCTATTGATAATATAACCCTATACCTTAAAGCTGTCGGCTGGGCGTTTAAGCATCACTTCGTTTATTGCATAATATTCGCTGTAATAAAACTGGTGGCTATCTGCATTGCCGGAGGAGCTATTTGTCGAATTTCGGCGTTGCAGTTTGCGCTCGGCGAAAAACCGGGCATCTCTGAAGCGGTTCGCTACAGCTGTCGAAAATTCGCCAGTTTTGTTGCCGCGCCGTTGGCACCACTTGGTATCAGCTTATTTCTCGGCCTGTGTATATTTCTTTTGGGCCTGCTGGGCAATATCCCCTTTGTTGGTGAGATATTAGTAGCATTAGGTATAATATTAGCCTTGGTGGCCGGAACGCTTATCGCTGTCGTCCTGATTGGTACAATCGCCGGATTTAATCTTATGTTTCCGTCTCTTGCCTATGATGGGCTTGACTGTTTTGATGCCATAAGCCGCTCTTTCAATTACGTCTACTCGAGACCGTGGAGAATGGGATTCTACACGGCGGTCGCCGCCGTATACGGGGCAATCTGCTACATGTTCGTCAGGTTCTTTGCTTTTCTATTATTGTTTGCCACTTACTCGTCGCTAAAACTCAGCGTGTTCGTCAAAGGGGCCGAAGGAATCAATAAGCTCGAAGCAATCTGGCCCAAGCCCCAATTCACAAATCTGATGAGCTCGGCCAGTAATGCAGCAAACTGGACCGAATCGTTCAGCGCCTTCCTAATATACATGTTCCTGCTAATTGTCGTCGGACTGGTGGTCGCATTTATACTCAGCTTCTATTTCTCCGCAAATACGGTTATTTATGCACTGATGCGGAACAAAGTTGATAATACCCCTCTCGATGAAATCTACATGACAACAGAAAAAATCGAGACCGAACAGGTTACCTCTAAAGTCGGGACCGATGCCTCTGAAGCCGTCCAATAATCATTCTACTCAGAGCTTGCCAAAACCGGATTGCTTTGATTAGTTCGTCACTGACAAAGCTGGACATCGGCATATTTAAACATTACAATACCATAGCTGGACTTGTCGCCCTAAGGGTTTGAACACCGCTTGACATGTTCTTAAGTTATTGCTATAATTAGTCTTAGGGCTTAGAAACAATTTTGAAATAATAGCAATTGCTGCAAAGATGCCACAGACTGAATCTCAGGCAAAAAACCCGGATGACCTCAATGCAGAACCGTCCGCACCGGCCAACATATTCCTGACAATTCGCAGGCCGCTGATTGTACTTGCCCACACCATAGCTTTTGCTGCTTCATTGATGCTCTCATTCCTTGTAGCCAACTCAATGCAGCTTCGTCGAGACTGGCTCATCGAGCAGTATCCCGTAATGCTCATCTTCGTACTCATAATCAAGTTACTGCTCTTTGGCTTCTTTAAGCAATATCGTGGATGGTGGCGATATGTCAGCATAACCGACCTTTTCGACATATTGCGAGCTTCACTGGTTAGTACGCTGGTAATTGTTGTACTTTGGTACTTAGCCATTGGTATCCCCTTTATACGTAGAACTCCATATCTCGAACACCTTCCCGGAGTAAGCCAGGGTGTGTTTATGGCGGACATGTTCGGAACTCTTCTTTTATTGGCTGGGATGAGAATGCTCATCAGGCTTTACTACGAGGAATTCCGGACTGTGGAAACCGGCCGGTTGAAGCGATTTCTTATCGTTGGCGCAGGAAATGCCGGCGAGGCACTGCTGCGGGAAATACACCGTATGAGCGTCGCTCAATACGACGTGGTAGGTTTTATCGACGATGACCCAGCCAAGCAGGGTATCAGCATTCACGGTATATCTGTACTGGGTACCGTCGAACAGTTGCCTACAATTTGCCTAGAGCAGAATATCGATGAGATTGCCATTGCTATGCCCTCGGCAACCCACCGGCAGATGCGTCGTGTTATTCAGGTCTGCGAAGGTACGAAGATACGCTTTCGAACCGTACCCTCAATTACCGACATTGCTTCAGGCAAGTATCGCGTCTCACAAATTCGCGACGTCGACATCAACGACCTGCTCGGCAGAGAAGCTGTCCAGCTCGACCTTCACCTGATTGAAGAGTTCCTTCGCAACAAAGTTATACTCGTCACAGGCGCTGGCGGCTCTATCGGAGCTGAAATGTGCAGACAAGTCTGCTACTTCAAGCCTAAACTGCTGCTGCTTGTCGAACAGGCTGAAAATCCTCTTTTCAATATAGATAGAGAGCTCCAAGCCAGCTTTCCAAACATAGCTACAAAAGCTCTTATCTGTGACATTACCGACCAGACGCGAGTTAACCAGATATTCGAGGAATATAAACCTCAGGTCGTCATACACGCAGCAGCACACAAGCACGTACCATTGATGGAAACCAATCCTGGTGAATCAATCAAGAACAACGTGATTGGCACACATGTAATGGCAGATGCGGCTGACAAATTCGGCACGACGAATTTCGTCATGATAAGCACTGACAAGGCAGTGAACCCTTCTTCGCTTATGGGCTCATCAAAGCGAATTGCTGAAATGTATATTCAGGACCTCAACAGGACCAGCCAAACCCACTTCGTTACAGTACGATTCGGCAATGTGCTTGGTTCCGATGGCTCGGTCGTACCTATTTTCCGCAAACAAATTGCACAAGGCGGCCCGGTGACCGTGACCCACCCGGACATGAAACGCTACTTCATGACAATACCTGAGGCAAGTCAGTTGGTTCTGCAGGCGGCGACCATGGGTAAAGGTGGAGAGATATTTGTACTCGATATGGGTGAGCCCGTTAAGATAGTCGATTTAGCGCGTGAGCTTATCATCCTCAGCGGCTTCAGACCCAGTGAAGATATACAGATTGAATTCACCGGCACAAGACCCGGAGAGAAACTATTCGAAGAGCTCTCAATAACCGGCGAAGATATGTTGACGACACGACACCCAAAAATCGGAATCTGGAAGAATATTCCCATGGACAGAGAAAAATTACGAGCCGGTATGAATGAGCTTATCAACATTGCTCAGAGTCAGGACCACAATCAAATTGTGAACAAAATCAAAGAGCTCATACCTGAATACATCGGTGATACCAACAACATGCATTCCCCTACTGAAAACCCAAAAGAAAAAGAGCTGTCGTAAACGACAGCTCTTTCATGCTTTTGTAAACCTTAATGATTTACCACTGCTGCTGATTATCTTCGCTTTCGCGCGGATGAGCATCTTCATACACATCCTTGAGTTTCTTCGTGGTCAGGTGTGTATATACCTGTGTCGTCGAAAGGGACTGATGTCCCAGCAGTTCCTGTACACTTCTCAGGTCCGCACCATTGTTAAGCATGTGTGTTGCAAAACTGTGTCGCAATGTATGCGGGCTTATCGATGGGTCCAATCCCGCCATCTTCAGGTATTTATCCATCTTACGCCGCACACTTCGGGTGCTCAAACGCCCGCCGTGCTTATTTACAAACAGAACCTTCGGATCGAAATTAGAGTTGTTCTGGGCTCTCTTGTTTCTAAACTCGAGATAATGCTGAATAACCTGCAGTGCTGTCGAGCTTATCGGTGTGATTCTCTCCTTTTTACCCTTTCCCCTGACGTGAACAACTTCACCCAGAAAATCAATGTCGTCCATATTCAGGCCGACGAGTTCACTGACCCGTATACCTGTGCTGTAAAGCACTTCCAGTATCGCTTTGTCGCGAGCGCCCAGCCAATTATTAATTGGTGGGGTCTCAAGTAGTCTTTTGACTTGTTCATACTCAAGAAACTTTGGCAGTTTCTTTTCCTGCTTTGGTGTCCGCACCGCTGTAACCGGATTCGACGTCATGAATCCCCTCTTGACAAGGAACTTATAGAAGCTTCTGAGGGTTGCCAACTTCCGGGCAATCGTTGACTTGGAATACTGCTGCTCGTTCAGCACACCCAGATAGGCCCTGATGGTATTCACATCGATGTTAAGTAGCATCTGGTCGAGTTTTGGCTTGGTCTGTACAGCAACCGCCGTATCGGCATGCTCGGTACTCCCCGAGATGTCATCAGCACCACCTTCGCCTGATTGTTTTGAAGTAAGAAATTCACTGAATTGTGTCAAATCGGCACCGTAACATTTAGCGGTGTGCCCCGAGAAGTGTTTCTCAAACGTAAGATAACTGAGAAAATCCTGAACGATTCCACTGTTTTCCATAATCAATCTACCTTCATTCAATCCCATCTATCACGAAATCCTTTTGCGGATTAACCTTCCGTTGAAGAAGCTCATCAGCTTCAAACATCAGCGCCTGCGTGAGCTTGAAGCTCAGCACCGCTGCATCAAACCAGTCAAAGCCCGTCTTTGGACTCTTTGCCTGCTCAATCAAGGCATCAAGAAGCTCATCCTCACAACCGGTATCGTAACGAAAGATAAACTTTTCCGAGCCTTTATTCAGAACCAGTTGTCGTTGTTTCCTTGTCATCTCTTGCCTGCTTAATCGACAACTTCTTCACAACACCAAATTCATTTATCGGCCTTAGAACGAGTGACTGAAGCGTAAAATCGATTTTTTTCGAAGAAAATTGATAAAATTGGCGGTAAGGCCAAAGCTACAATGCTTTTATCGGCCAATAACGCCTGTCTCTTTACAAAATCAGGCGTCGCTTAAGCCAATTTTTAGAGGACCTTAAAGAAGATTATGCCGTCTCTGGCCGACAGCTCGATCCTCCCCTGCTTTTCAAGCTCACCCAGGTATTTCAGAGCTTCATTCCGGTGAAAACCCAGAGAAGAACAAATATCATCAAGTGAGCAAGGCCTGCGTCTGAGCATTGTCAAAATCTCTTCGGCATTAGCTTCGATGTGTTCGCCTCTGGCAGCATGTTCGAACCCGGCTACAATCTCGCAATTGTCACCCAATTGTCCGGCGATTGCCTGCAGCTTTTCATAATCGACCCTCTTAATATTGATATCAGCGGTTGGCCGAACCGCCGTGTTCAACTGCACCTTATCAGGTCTTATTCTCTCGATGCCGGCCTTTATCCTGGCTATCTGTTCCGGCTCGGTGTTTAGCCCCTCGACTATAAATACCTCCAGCCATATCTGTTTTTCGAACTCATCCCTGAAAGCAACCAGACCTGAAATGACATTTTCAATACTGATATCATTATATGGTCGATTTATCCGCTTGAAGGTTTCGTCGTCGCCCGCATCGAGTGACGGCATAACTAAATCGGCTCCGAGGCACTGCCGGCGAACATCAGCATCGTTAAAGAGAACCCCATTTGTGAGTATCGCAACAGGTATGCTCGTAAGTTTCTTAATCCCGGAGATTAACTCGGCAATGCCGCTGTGCAGAGTAGGTTCTCCCGAACCGCTCAAGGTGATAAAGTCAGCTTCGACTCCTTCGTCCAGCCGCTGCTTAAGCTCAGCAAGTACCGCCTCAACGGGAACGTATTGGCGGCGTTCGGTTGTTTTGGTCGTGGTCCTGCCCAGTTGACAATACACACAATCCAGTGAACAGACCTT
>CAZNXD010000060.1:0-8380 GCA_964576935.1 uncultured Pirellulales bacterium
ATCTGCTGCCGAAAACGCAGTCATATCCCTCACGCATCTTTTCGAGAAATCGTGGTATTTCTTCGGGCTGATGACTGAAACCCGCGTCCATCTCCAGAATCCAGTCACAGCCGGCGCCAACAGCCTCTTTATAACCCCGCACGTACGCATCCACTACGCACGTATTTTCAGGGGCCCAGACTACGTTCAGCTCAGCGGGTTTGTCTTTTAAATTCTGTAGTAATTCGAACGTTCCGTCTTTGCAACTTTTATCTAAAATTGCAAAGAACCTAACCGACTTAAATCCTTGGCACTTATCGAGAACAGACCGCACCAGCTCAACCGCTGTTTCCCGTTCGTTAGCCATCGGGCAGACGATTCCCAGGTTTATCTTCGCGAAGTCTTGTAATTGTTGGTTCTCGTCAGTCATTGTTGCCTGCCGGAATTATAATAAGATACTCCGATTCTTCTTCAAAAACCATTACTCCTTCATACACGGCCGGGAGCAATATCGTATCGCCGCTGCTGAAATTTACATCGTCTGTTTCAGAGCAGGTGAAGTGTCCTTTTCCGTTTATAATCATTAAGACTTTCATCTGTCCTGGTGACAACAGCCGTTCACAATCCTTAGCCTGATGTCCTTTATCGATGGTAAAAAATTCGCAATCTATCAATCGGCCGACCGTAGTTACCGGCAACTGGTCGAGCGATTCTCCAAAGTGTATGCTCTGAAGTGCCTCTTCGATATGCAGTTCTCTGCTCTTGCCTGTATCATCTACTCTGTTGAAGTCGAAGACCCGGTATGTGGTATCGGAAGGCAACTGAATCTCAGCTATTAAAAGTCCCGCACCGATTGCATGGGCAGTTCCTGACGGTAGGAAATGACACTGGCCGGGCTTGACTTCAACCTTATTGAGAAGCTCGGCCACATTACCTGTCTTGATAGCTTCAGCAAACTGCTCCTTCGTAACACCTTCATTTAAGCCTTTATATATGACCGCACCCGGCGCCGCCTTTATTATATACCAGCACTCGGTCTTGGGGTCGCCTTTACCCATGCGTTGAGCCGTCTCTTTGTCCGGATGAACCTGCACGCTCAGAACATCCTCGGCATCGAGTATTTTTATCAGCAGGGGAAATGTGCCTGAAAAATTTTCATTACCTGTAATTTCCGCAGGATATTTGTTGATTGCTTCGTTAATGGTAAGACCGGCCAGCTCGCCGTTGGCTATGACGGATTTATCCTGTGGCAAATCCGCAAGCTCCCAACTCTCGCCGATTTTTTCATCGGCCGGTATGTCTTTGCCGAAAAACTCCCGCAGCTTTTGCCCGCCCCATATACGCTGCTTGTAAATCGGTTTGGACTTTAATGGATACGGTTTCATAGCCGGTATTCTAACCTTAACCTAAGCCGATTTCCACAGGGAATTTATGTTGCTGTTGTTCGATGTGAAAGATAGAAAATTGTGTCCCGGCCCGCTCAAATCCGCTCGATGACATCGCAGATGCCGTCGCAGATGGCCTGAGCCACCTCGTCCTGGAATGAATCACTGGCGATTAAGAGTGCCTCGCCGTGATTTGAGATGTACCCCATTTCGACTAATACCGCAGGCATTTTTGTCTTAACTAGTACACGGAAGTCGGCTTTCTTAATACCCTTGCCGTCGGGGCTTATTTGTGACATCCTTTGGGCAATGGCCTTTGCTGCCACCCGCGATTGGTAAGGAGCATTCCTGGCTACGTAAACCGAAAAGCCTTTAACCGACCGGTTCAGGCATGAATCAGCATGGATACTCACGAACAAATCAGCTCGGTGCTGATTAGCAATCTCGGCGCGGCGCTCCAGCTCGACAAACCTGTCGCTTTGGCGCGTCATCACTACATTTAGGCCTCGCTGTCTCAGCTTTGCTGCGGTTTTTTTTGCCACTTTCAGATTAACCGTCTTTTCATAGAAGCCGCGAACACTAATCGCTCCCGGGTCCTTGCCTCCATGGCCCGCGTCTATAACCACAGTTCCGGAGACCCGGCCGGGTGTGCTCGGCCGATATGTGCCGCCGCTCCGCATCGCTGTGCGAATCTGGCCGACTAGTGCCTCCGGTACGTAAATTGACCCGTCCAGCTCATAGACTTCGCCTGCCGGTCCTATTTCTCTGCCGTTGACAAAGAATTGCCCGCCTATGTGCGTAAAGATAAGTACCGTATTGGCCGAGTTCTTCAACCGTATATAACTGCTGTTGGACTCATCAATGCGTAATCCTAATTGTGCCGCAAGAAGATTAATACTGACCGCATCTTCTTTATAAGTTACGGTGGTAAACCTATCGCTTGATGAAATGACTTCGCTCTGCTGACAGCCGCATAGACCCAGCGTTATAGCGGCGATTGATAAGACTAAACCTAATCTTGCGAGCATTAAACAGTACCTGTTATTAGTGTTACGGCCGGAGTATCATATAAGTCCATAGCAAGTGAATACTTGCCTCCATCCGGTGTAAGTGCACTGAATCAGAGGTGCAGCATTACAGAGCTTACTTCGGCAATCGAGCTTGGTTTATACAGTTTTTTTGCGGACCCTGCAACATCGGCGCAAATTCTCTTCGGAAATACCAAAAATCTACTATCTTTAGGTGTGTACATGCTCCGAAAGTGCACTCTGTCTTTTGACAAACCTGTCAAATATACTGATAATAACGATTATGGCTAACAAGCCCGACAACAAGACCAAGAGGAGGTTGGAAAAGACCACTCAGAATAGATTTCTAAAAGCAATAGGCTGCGATTCAATAACTGGTGCCAACCTGATAAAGTTTTGACCTTTCCACTATGCGCATTTGGGGCAAAGGCCTTCCAGCCGAACCTGCTGGCGGTGTATTACAAAACCTTTCTTTAATCCCCTGACCAGTGGAACCGATTTGCCCCAAAGGCAACTTGTAACGCCACACTTTTTACAGGTGAAGTGGGGATGGCACTGGCTGTCGGTGCAGTTATGACTCAGCTCGTAATGCCACGTCCTGTCCTGCAGAAAGGCCTTGTGCACCAATCCAACTTCAACGAAATTCTCCAGACAGCGATATATCGTTACCTTATTCGGCGCCTGGGTGCCGAGCTTTTTGGCTATCTGCTCTTGCGTTAGCGGTTTAGCCGAATCCAGCAGGGCATTTAGTATTTTTACGCGAGGCTGAGTTTTACGCAGCTTTGCCTTGGCCAGAAGTTGTTCGAGTTTGTTTTTTCTCATTGCTGTGCCTCCGGTTCGCTGTGCTCATGGCTGTGGTGGGAATGAATCGGACATGTACCGGCAAGCTCAATATCTGAACCGACGAACAGTAGTGGAAACACGATGTCACTGACACAGCAGGGCACCCACGTTGCGATAAACAATGTCGCGAAGATGCCCATAGCCGCCGCGATAGTAATTTCGGATTTGACACTCATTAGCAGATACGATGATGAGGCCCACGTGCTAATTAATACATGCATCGAATGCGGAAATTTCGTTCGAGGCAGATAAAATGCAATGAATATCCCCAGCAGTGCCGCTGGATTGACAATATACCATTCTTCAATAAAGCCAAGATGAATTCCTAATCCGTCCTCGTCTTTGTCGCCGTGTTCGACATGCTCTTGAGATTCTTGATGTTCGTGCGTATGTGTATGAGTCGGAACGTTCAGGCCCAGAAGATTCGTCCCTATATGCGGTATGATTATATCGCTAAGAGTTGCTATCCCGACCGAGCCGAAATAGCCGACAAGTAGAATCAATACAAAGCGTTTCCTGGCTGCGTGCAGGCCGAACATCGAAGCCGTCACCATTGCGCTTAACAACACATGGGCCGGATGAAATATGCCGAACAGAACATGACTACTCGTATTGCTGACGCCTCTGAAAACCAGCATAAAGATGATACCCAGCAATGCTCCGAGCAGTGTAAACGGAGCATGGCCTTTTAGTTCGATTAGAATGTGTTTCAATTTCTCAAGGACCGGCATAATTAACTCCAGGCTTTAACTGATTGTCTGCCACAGTTCCAACACCTGATCTTTATTGTAATTAGTGTAAAGCCAAATGCAACTCAGTTGCAATTATATTTTAAGCTCTCATAGAAATATTTTTTTCAGAGCAAATATCCCGGCTTTACAGACCGTTGATGCCGGCTACAATTAGAACAGTATCGAATTATGTGATTTATCATTGGATTTTGAGGGAGGTTTAGACAAATGGCTGTTTCCGATAATTCAAAAATTACGGGCAAGTCTGGAAAAAGGCGGTTAATCAGCTTGGCAGGGGGAGCAGTTGCCGCTATAGCTGTAATACTCCTTGCTATGGTATTCATAGTGAAGCTCTGGATTGGACCTTTTGTTCTGGAGACTCAATTTTCTAAGGCGATTCTGAGTTTTTGGGATGGGACCGTGGATATTCAGAACGTTCGATTCAGCTATAACGGGGGTATGCGGTTCAAAGGACTTACATTACACGATAGCTCCGGCAAACAGTGGCTATCCGTTCCGGAAGCTGATTTAGTCATTAAAAAGTGGTGGAGTTCTGAGCCGGTTGTTGCACAAATGACATTTCGTAAACCAGATTTCAAAGCTTACGTGCCGGTCGAAACTTCCAAGCGGTTGCCTTTGCCCCTTAAATCAACTTCTTCCGATAGCGGGCAAAAACGTGTTTCGATAGAGAAATTCACGATTGAGCAGGGGAGATTGTTTTTAGTCTATGGTTCTAAACAAAGCACCGTTTACGATACCGTCGATTTGTCCTTAGCCAGAGAAGGAACATCTTACCGAATTTTAGCAAAGGGCGACAAAAAGACAAATTCAGCGGCCCTGGAAGTTTCGGGTTCTATCCAGGCTGATACATTCGATGCGTCGCTGAACATCACATTAAAGCAGGCCCTTGGCGAACCTGAATGCGCCTTTATTTTAAGACTTTTTGACATTTCTAATATGGATACCTCGGGCCACATAGCCTCCGAGCTGACTGTTGCCGGCAGCCTTAGAGAATTGACAAGTCTCAGGCTCCAGGGCAAGGCCGAGATTAAAAACTGCTCTATAAAAAGACACATTGACCCAAATCAGTCTTTGCCTGCACTTGTTCAGGACCTGGCCGGAACAATCGTGTTCCAGGGGGACCGTTTTTCATGTGAAAGTTTTACTTCTGCATTCTGCGAAGGAAGGGCAAACGGAACGATTACTGGTAACATCTCACAGGCTGAAGGTATTGCCCTGAACGGAACTTTTGTTGTAAGTGATGTTAATATGGCAAAATTCACTGCCGCTTTACCGGCCAAAAAACAAATGACCGGCAAGGGTATATTTGAGTTCAATTTTGGAATTGTCGGCCGGGGCCTGAAAGGCCTTAACGGTCGGGGGTTTATCTTTCTGGATGATGCCGATATGCGCGTCGTACCGCTTATCACGAAATTACTGACGTTCACCGGCCTGAAGAATTTCGACCCCGTAAAAATGTCGGATACCACATGTGTTTTTGGAATTCAGGATGGAGTAGTCACAATAGAAAGGGCTCGTGTTGCCAATCGGCTTGTTGCAATCGTGGCCGAGCCCGGCTCAACTGTAAATCTTGATACAGGCATCGTCGATGGGCATGTTATGGTTGTCCCATTGGACCGACTTCAGGAAATTATAAAGAAAGTGCCCGGGGTAAACCTCCTCGTTAATCTTAAAGACAGGCTGACTCGTCTTCGGATTAAAGGGCATTGGTCCGACCCTCCCGGCAAGTTAATAACCAAAGAGCCGCTTACAGATATTCGGGAAGCAGCCTTTGGGTTCTTCAAGGACGTGGCTGAAACCGGCGGCCAGATAAATGGAAAGATGCGAGACGCCTCAAAAAGCTTGTTGAAAAAGTAGAGTAAATTTTGGGATTAGGTGTTTAGGTTAGAGCTTTGAGTAATAAGAAATAGGCTGCTACGAGTATGGCGTTTAGAATCACGGTCGGCAGCATCCGCCGATAAACGTTTCTAAAAGGCACATTAAAGTATTCATTGCTTACCACATAACATAGATGAATCGGGCTTACCATTTGTCCCAGATGGCCGAAGCCGTAGGCCAAAGCTACATAGGGATATATCGGCCCGGCGCCGGCGGCTCCGACAAGGGCCAGAACTATAGGAAAACTCGTTCCTACAAAGCCGATGGCAAGACCGGTTACTAAACCGGCGATGAAAGGCAAAATAGCTGCTACTAACACCACCGGCACATTCAGTTTAATGAGTTCATCCGCGATACGCTCAGCAGATTTGGCTTCTTTGAGCATGTATTGAAAAACCATCACACTGATTACCAGAACCGCAAGTTTCCAGATTTCCTTTCGGCTGAAGACCCTTGCTATAGCTGCTGCGCCAAGACCTCTATGCAAGCCTGTGATTATAATAGAAGCTGCCAAACCGATGCCCAGCGGTAAATATTTTTCAAGCATGGGTGCATATTCTATCCCCAGCATCGGTAAAATCAAAAAGCGGAAGATTAAACTTACACAGACCCAAACTACAATAATCAACCAGATAGACGAAGTCGCGATGATGAATTTGTGTTTAGTTCCTTTTTCCGGTGCGGCAGAGCTTGTATGTAAATCCGGGTGTAATCCTCTAAACAACAAAGTCCCTGTGCATATCATGAACAGACCCATGGCTATCTGATACATTACGAATTTGCCATAGGTAAAACCGGTCAGAGCCACGGCCAATATCACGCCGGGATACAACGGCCACCAGTGCTCCCAGACATGACGGTACCAGTAATTGATAGCTGACAGTTCCGCACCGCCGGTGAGGTTATCCGAGGCCGAGCGAACCATCGGCGCGGAAAAGAGAGCTCCGCCTGGCATGGGTAATAATCCAATCAGCGCCGGAAGTGCCGCCATGGCAAAGGTGGGGCGGCGAAGCAGTTGCCTAGCTAACGTCACAATTTCTTTAAGCTGGCCTGTCGAGTCCATAATCGCCGACAACGCCAGGATAAATGCGGTTATTATCACCAGGCCGATTGTCCGTGGCTGAACTATTCCTTTAACGACACCTGAAGCGATATCGATAAGGGGCATTTGAAAAAGCAGGCCTATGGTAACGGCCCCGATAAGGATGGAGACGGCCAAGGGCACCTTCAGCCGGGCCAATACAAGAATGAGCGCAAATGCTCCGAGCGTATATAGCGTTGCCTGCATAACAGGGCTTTATATCTTAAGATACCACCAAGTGCAATAAGGCCGATTCGAGGGTCGTTTTGAAAAACGTTGCAGATTCTGGCCTGAGAAGCTAAATTGTGGCCATGAAGATTATCGAGTCCATATCGGCTTTGGAAGATAAATACACAGGTGCGGTCGTCACCGTCGGCAACTATGATGGTCTGCACATCGGCCATCAGCAGATACTCCGGACCGCAAAGAAAATCGCACAGAAAAAAGGTATACAGTTTTTGGTGATGACGTTCGAGCCGCATCCGGCCAGGATTCTGCACCCTGAAAAGGCTCCAGAGGTCCTCACGCCAAGGCCGCTAAAACAAAAGCTTCTTGAAAGTTTTGGAGTTGATTGCTGGCTTATACTACGTACCACCGCTGGTACTCTTTCTCTTTCGGCGCCTGAATTTATCGAAAAGTTCCTCATTGAGCCGATAGCACCTTGCGCGGTAGTTGAAGGCGAAGATTTCAATTTTGGTTCAGGCCGTGCCGGCAATGTTGAGCTTTTACAGAAGCTCGGCTCAGTCAACGGGTTTGAGGTTACGATAGCCCCAGCCAGAACGATTGAGCTTGACCAGATTATCAGGGTATCCAGCACCATGATTCGCTACATGCTCGAAGGCGGTGAAGTTGCAGATGCCGCTGCTGGATTTGGAAGACCTTACAGGCTCATCGGAAAGATAGTAGCGGGGCGGGGCAAAGGAAAAGAATTGGGCTTTCCCACGCTTAACATGGAAAGGCCGGACCAGCTAATACCCGCTGAAGGTGTATATGCCGGCTTTGTCAGTATCGCTACAAGCTATGAATCCGCCTGTACAGCAGATGACAAAATACCCGCGGTCTTCAGCATCGGCCAGGCCAGGACCTTCGGCGATGAACATCCGATGTTAATCGAAGCCCATTTGCTTAGCGCACCAAAATCTGACCCGATGGGTAAATATATGGCTATGGATTTTATTCAGCACATTCGCAGGCAGCACAAGTTTACCTCGCTTGATGAGCTGTCCAGCCAAATTGCTCAGGACTGTGACAAAGCGAAGCAAATTTTAGAAATGAATTAGTTGGCTATTTTTAGTACAAAGGGAGTATATGACACAAACAGATGTTTTTCAAAGTGCTCTCGATTTAATTAATGAATCCGACAATATTCTTGTCACTACGCATACTCGGCCGGACGGCGACGCCTGTGGCTGTGTGGTGGCCATGGCTGAATTA
>CAZNXD010000061.1:0-3864 GCA_964576935.1 uncultured Pirellulales bacterium
CGGGAAAGATATGCTTGTTATACCATCGGCATCAGTGAGCTTTAGCGAATTGAGCGTAGCGTTTCTTAATTTCTCATCTTCCTGTCCTTCACCCATTCGAGGGCCAACCGCGTGGATGACGTATTTAGCCTTGAGGTTTCCTCCGGTTGTTTTAACAGCTCCGCCGACAGAAGTGCCGCCGATTTTGTTGCACTGCTTTTGTATTTCTGGTCCGCCTTTTCTGCTTATAGCGCCGGCGACACCGCCGCCGAGTATCAGCCGGGCATTGGCGGGGTTGACGATGGCCTCGGTGTCCATCTCGGTGATGTCACCTTCAGCCAGAACAAGCAGAGTGTTGTTGATTTTTCTTTCCAAACCTATCTTCGGCCGAAGAATCAAAAAAATAAGATGAATTACTACATATCTTTGAGCAGCATATTAGCAGGGCTTTCTGCGATTGCCTTGGCGAATTTGCCCATACAATTCGATATTTTATCCAGCTTATCTGATTCGGTAACCGGTATCGAACTGTCGCCGTGTGACTCAAGTGCATCGATAACATACTGCAGAGTCATCTTTTCCACAGCACAGCCGGGCTGATATGCGGCAAGTTTTTCGGAATCGCTTTTGACTTCTGAGAGGATGCCAGCCTCAACCAGTTCGTATAGTATCTGCCTGATAAGGCGGATAGGTATCTCGAGGGCATGGGATATCGACTCGGTATCGCGCGGCGGTTTGGATTCGCAAAAGTCTTTGACCAAAAGGTGTGTCACCAGAAGAGAAAGTCTTCTTTTGAATGAGTAGCTGACCGAAAGGCAGTCGGGCTCGAATTCGTATGTGTCAACATTCTGATGTGCAAAGCTAACTTCGCCGCCGAATAAAACAACCAGCCAGCTTAACTGAAGCCAAATCAAAAACAGCGGTAATGCGGCAAAACTGCCGTAGATAGCACCTAATCGAGCAGCGCCGATTTGGAAATGAATGTAGCCCCATTGGACGAACTGGAAGATAGTGCCGGCTACGATACCTGCTATCAGTGCAGACCTAAAATTCACCTTGGTATTCGGCATAAATACGAAAATGAATGTGAAAGCAAGCCAAACGGTGCAGTAGGGCAATAATCTCATTAGAACTGCTACCAGCGGCCCGACCGATTGAAGAATGGTGAATTTCTCGGTGGCCGATTGTAATTGACTTGCTATAAAGACTGTGATGCTGCTCGACATGACAAGTAGAATCGGGCAGATAAGCACAACCGACAGGTAATCGCTGAATTTGCGTCCTATAGAGCGAGGTTTTTTGACTCCCCAGATATCGTTGAATGAATTTTCGATATTGCTCAATACTTTGATAACGCTCCAGATTAGAAATGCGACGCCAATGCCGGCTATGAAGCCGCCGCTGGTTTGTTGAAGAAGTGAGTTTGCAAAATCTATTATCCTGGTAATGACTTCCTCTTTAATCTGCATTTCCTGCATTCTCCGTGCGAGCGTTTGCTCTACGCGTGAATGCAGGCCGAACCCTTTTGCTATCCCGAACATCATGGCCAAGACCGGGACAATGGAAAGCAGGGTATAGAAGGTGAGCGCCGAGGCCCTGAATTTGCATTTATCCTGCTCAAAACCGCGCACAGCCAGTACGATTATTCTGAGCTGCCTGATGGAGAAGGATTTAAGCCGTGACAGGTCTCTTAAACGAATCCGCCAGATATCGTACCTGAGAAATTCAATTACACGTGACAGCATAATAACCCTCGCTTATATTTCAGAAGATTCAGGATTTCCAGTGTCCGAACCGCCTTCGAATATACCGCGGCTGTGATAATCTTTCAACAAGGTTTTATCGGCAAGGGACTTTAAGTCTTATGTTTGAACGAGCAAAATTTACTTGCCTCAGAGCTGAAAAGCCATACAATTAGCCCAGAAAATATGATAACAGCAGAATCGAGAAAGGAATAAATATGAGAAATACCAGATTGATGTTGAGTATTTGTTTGTTTGCAGCAGCTTTGTTGTTTTATTCGGGCTGTGCCCCTGAGGCCGAAATAGCTGTGAAACCTGAGCCTGAGCAGACCGTTATCGAACCCGAGATAGCAATGAATCTTCAACTTGGTCAGACTGTTAGCTATAAAACGGTGACGGAGGTCCGCAAGTTCTATAAATTTACTCAGCCATCAGAGGAAGAAGTTACCGAGAAAAATACCGCCTCCGTAATTGAGTGGGTTTATGACCAGACAGTTACTGATGTAGATGAGCAGGGCAACACGACTGCTGATATAACAATAAAGGGGCTGTCATACTTAACAAGCACGCCGGAAGGCGCCGGAGAAGATTTTAACAGCTCAAGAGATTCCGATAGGGATAAGCCCCTCGCTAAATTACTGGGCCAGAGCTATACAATAAAGGTGTCTGCAGACGGCAAAGTAGTTGAGATTCTTAACGCACAGACAACACAAAGTGCAATCAAAGGCGGAGAGGACAGGCGGGTCGCCGAATATTTGCTCAGTGATGATGCTATAAAGAGACGACACTCGATTAGTTACCTGCCGATTTCAGGCAAAAGTAAAATGTCGGTGGGAGATACATGGAAGAGCGTCGAATCATCGCCAAAAGGTATGTTGATTCCAAAGAGCTACGAGAAGGTTTTCAATGTCAAGGATATCAGCTCTTCTGATTCAGGAAAAATCGCAACTATAACGATGAAAGCCCTTCCGACTTCTGAAAAAGCCGAAGGTGTTTCTGAGCAGGCTGTTGCGGGAATGGGATTTTTCTCAGGTATGTTTGATACCGAGGAAACCTTCGAAGGGGAGTTAGTCATTAATCTCGACAGCGGCCAAATAATTAAATACAATGAGGTGTTGACCTCTGAAAGCACTGCCGCTGAAATGCCCCGTCGTGCTGCACCGGATGCCGAACCTGATGTGCTCAGTCTCAAATTCGACCGACGTCGTAGCACGGAGATCGTTAACTAAATCAAATATTGTCGATTAAATTAATTCGAATGTAAAAAAGCTGCCTGCATACGCAGGCCGGCTTTTCCTTATACCTTATGTTTACGAAAGCCATCTATAGAACCGACAGCTTTGTCGTTGTTTACAGGTTAATATTGAGGCCGATAACCAGAAAAGAGGCGGGAAAAGCTTCATATTTCCGATAAATAGTACCTCTCCAAGCCGCTTAGTAAAAAAGCTCTTGGTCGGTTCAGTCGATAAAATACTATGTTATTTCAGGGTAAAAGTCTGCAAACCTGCTTAAGAGTAAAGTTGAGAGGGTAGCGTTCCGTGTCTGAAAACCAGCCAGAACAAAGCCAAAATTTCGAAACAAAGCACGACCATTATGTGCAGATAAGGCTCATTGACCGGACACTTCGACATCTTACAACCATTGCTGAAACAGCAAATGAAGGAATTGCTATAACGGATGTCCGCGGAGTTTTGCGGTTCGCAAATGCCGCGCTTGCCTGGATGCATGGCTACGAGTCGCCAAAAGCATTGATCGGCAAAAGTATCAGCTTTTTTCACAGTCACGAGCAAATGCACAGCGATGTACTTCCGCTCATAGCCGAAGCACAACGCAGAGGAGATATCGCCGGTCCCGTTGAGCACATCAACTCCGATGGAATTGTGTTTCCCACAAGAACCAGGATTGTATTACTGAGGGATCCTGCGGGTAAAGCCGAAGGATTTGCGTTTTTCATAGTCGACCTTAGCGAACGAATACAAAATGAGAGGCTTTTAACTGAGCGAAATGACCAACTCATAACTGCCAATGAACGGTTAAAGAATGACATTTCTGAGCATCAGAAAGTATTTGAGCAGATTAGTATATCGGTTGATGAAATGTATGATCTATTGTAAGTGTTTATTTTATAGTTTTCCTTATTATT
>CAZNXD010000061.1:3874-8370 GCA_964576935.1 uncultured Pirellulales bacterium
GAAAGTAATTGAGCAGCTCAAGCTATCCCATGATGAATTGGAACATCAATTCGAAGAGCAAAAGGAACAGTTGACCACAGTCCATCAGCAGGAGCAGCATCACTTAAAAGAGCTTGAAGACGCCAGGCAATTCCTTAACGAACAGGCGGCCGAATTGAAAGCTGTTAAAGAGCAACTTCAACAGCAAGTTGCCGAGGGTGAGCAATTAAAGATACAGATGCAACAGCAGATGCAGGAGCAGCGCGAGCAACTCCAGCAGCAGATTGATGAAAAAGTTGCCCAGTTAAAAGATGCTGATGAACGGTTTGAAAAACAAAATTCAGAAAAAGTGCAACTGGAGCGGCAGCTCCAAAGCCGTTCCGAAGAACTAACGTCTCTCGAAGAGCAACTTCAGGAAAATGAAAATAAGCTCAAACAGGCTCATCAGAGTCTTGGTCATCAGACTGCGGACCTGGAGGCGGTAAAAGGGCAGCTGGAGAGTGAGATTGCCCGGCATGAGGATGCCCAGCGGCAGCTGCGAGAAAACCGCGAGCAATCAGAGCAACAAGCAAAGCAGCTAAACTCACTCAGTCAGCAGTTGAGACAACAGGTCGATGAGCACGAGCAAATAGAAGAATCACTCATCCGGCAAATCTCTGAGCTGGACACCACTAACAAACAGCTTCAGCAACAGATTGATGGAAAGGCTATCCAGCTCAATGATGTAAATGAAAAGCTTGAACATGAAATTTCAGCAAAAGCGCAGTTGGAACAGCAACTCCTCCAGAGCAATGACAAACTAAAATCTGTCGAGGAACAGATTGATTGCTACAAAGATAAACTCGAACAAGCCAATCAGAAAATCAACCAGCAAAATGCGGAATTGGCCACACTAAAAGAGCAGCTGCAAAGTGAAATCGAACAACGTGAGGATATACAGCAACAGCTTCTGGAGAATCGAGAACTTTCAGAAAAGCAAACCGCTCAGCTAAGCTCGCTCAACGAGCAGTTGCAACAGCAGGTCGATGAACACAAATTAAAAGAAGAATCACTCACCACACGGATTTCTGAACTTGAAACCGCAAACGAACAATTACAGCTCGAGTCCGACCAACGCCGGCAATCGCTCGAACAGATGGAGCAATCGCGTGAACAGCTTCAACAGCAACTTGAAAAACAAAATTCTAAGCTTAGTGACATCGAGCAGCAGTTCGAACAATTGAATACAGAATACGAGCAGGCACAGCAAAAAATACAGGAATCTCAGACTGAGCTCGAGCAAAAGACGGCTGAGTTGGAGGCGGTCAAAGAGAAGCTATCACGGCAAATCGAAGAGAAAAAACAGGCAGAGGAGCAAATTCAGAACCACCTCAGAGAGCTTGAAAAGGCCGAGCAGTGTCTTGGCGAGCGAACCGCTGAATTAACAACTGTCGAAGAACGGCTCCAGCAGCAAGTTTCTGAACGTGAGCAGTTAGAACAGCAGATGCAGCAACAGCGTGACCAACTCCAGCAGCAGATTGATGAAAGAGTTGCCCAGTTAAATGATACGAAAGAACTACTTGGCCGGCAAACTACAGAACTTGAGGCGTTAAAAGAGACGCTGCATAGCGAAATTGCCCGGCGTGAAGACGTCCAGCGGCAACTCGAAGAAAAACACGAGCAGGCAGCGCAACAATCTGAGCAGATAGACTCACTCAACCAGCAGTTGCGAAAGCAGACTGAAGAGCACAAGCGGGAAGAAGAGTTACTTGCCCAACAGGTCTCTGAGCTGGATAACACCAATGAACAATTGCAGCGTGAACTCGAACGAAGCCAGAAAAAGCTCGAACAGCTGGAGCAATCAAGTGAGCAGCTCCAGCAGCAGTTCAAACAATTAAATTCAGAATATGAGCAAGCGCGACAAACGGCTCAGGAGCAAAGTGAGCAATTAAAGAAGCAGATAGAGCAACAACAAGCAAAGCTGGTCGCTGCTGAGCAACAGCTGCAACAAAAGACTGTGGAGTGTGAGCAGGCTCAAGAGGAAATTCAACAGTACCGTGTCGAACTTGAGCAGCATAGCGCTGAATTAGTCGAGGCACACGACCGTCTGGAACATCAGGTTCACGAGCGCGTGACCGAATTAACGGCAGCCAACGAGCAACTGCAGCAGCAGATTAGTGAAAAGACCGACCAATTAGCAAACGCAAATAAACAGCTTGAATATGAAACTTCAGAAAAAGAACATTTGGAGCAGCAGCTTCTGCAAAGTGGTGACGAACTAAGAACGGTCGAAGAGCAACTTAAGGAACATAAAGGCAGGCTCGAGCAGTTAAGTACAGAGTACGAGCAAGCACAGCAAAAAATACAGGAATCTCAGACTGAGCTCGAGCAAAAGACCACTGAGCTGGATGCGGTCGAAGAGAAGCTGTCACGGCAAGTCGACGAGAAAAAGCGAGCGGAAGAGCAAATTCAGAACCACCTCAGAGAGCTTGAAAATTCCAAGCAGTGTCTTAGCGACCGAACGGCTGAATTAACAGCAGTTAAAGAACAACTGCAACAACAAATAACCGAGCATGAGCTATTCAAACAGGAAGAGTTAAAACAGTGTGAGCAACTCCAGCAGCAGATTAACGAAAAGATTGCCCAGCTGACTGATGTAAAAGAACGACTTGAACAGCATACTTCTGAACGGACGCAATTGGAGCAACAGTTCCAGCAGCGTAGTGACGAACTAAAAACTGTCAAAGAGCAAATTCAAGGGCATAAAGATAAGCTCGAGCAGGCCTATCAAGACCTTGACCGCAAGACTGTCGAATTGGCCACACTAACAGAGCAGATGCAGGGTGAAATCAGCCGGCGTGAAGATGCTCAAAGACAGCTCCAGGAGAGCCGTGAACTATCGGAGCAGCAAACTGCCCATCTAAATGTACTCAACCAGCAACTCCGGGAGGAAGTTGATGAACATAAACAGGCGGAAGAGTCACTTGCTCAGAGTGTATCTGAGCTGAACACCGCCAATGAGCAATTGCAGTGTGAGGTTGACCAACGCCGGACCAAGCTAGGTTACACTGAACAGCAGTTCGAACAGCTGAACGCAGAATATGAACAGACAAAGCAGGAACTTCAGCAGTATCGTGCCGAGCTTGAACAACACAACACGGAAATGACCGCTGCAAAAGAGCGGCTTGAGCAGCAAATTGCCGAACGCGAGCAGTTAGAGCGGCGGATGCAGGAGCAACAGCAGCAACTCCAACAGCAAATTAATGAAAAGGCTGACCAATTAACGGCTGCGCACGAACAGCAGAGTTCTGAACGAGAACAGCTGGAGCGGCAGCTCCAGCAGCGTGGCGACGAGCTGAGGTCTGTTGAAGAATTGCTTCAGCAGCATATAAGTAATCTCGAACAGGCTCAACAAAACATCGAGAAGCAAACTGCTGAGCTAACCGAGGTAAAAGAGCAATTGCAGCAGCAGATTAACGAACACAAACAGGCGGAAGAGTCACTCACTCAGCAAGTATCTGAACTGGAAGATGCCAATAAGCAGCTTGAATATGAGGTTAATAGACGCCAGCAAATGATGGAGCAGCTTGAGCAGTCGCATGAGCATCTGAAGCAGCAGCTCAAAGAGCAGCAGGGCAAAATGATTGACGCCGAACGTCAGTTGCAGCAGCTAATTGTCGAACGCGAAAAGGCGCAACAGGAAATGCACGAAGAGGATGAAAACGACGAGGCGGATGTTCATGGAAAGCTTCCGGAAAATCTGTTTGATGACGAAACACTTACGGAATTGGCCGGCCTGGCAAAACGCTTGGCTCGAGGCAAAGACCCCAAGGAATGAACCGGTGGTACCGTTCCTTAAAATCTAATTGTGCCCGGACGGCATTATTTCTTTTTTCCCCCGGCCTTACCCTTAGCTGGTTTTTTTCCTACCGGAGCTTTTAGCTGGTTTTTTATCTCTGCATCCGCATGTGTTACACATAATAAATTCCTCCCGAATAACAGACTGTTTGATACACATTCTTTCTCGAAAGGCGGCGGCCGGATTTGAACCGGTGAATAACAGTTTTGCAAACCGTTCGCCTGCGATAACAAGTATAGTAAATCAAAGCACTTGCGAAGAAAAAAACTTGGCGCAAAACTTGGCGTTTTTGGCCGAAAAATACCCCGACTTGATGCTTGTGGTTGAAAGCTGGCCGAACCTGCCAGAACATATCAAGGCAGCTATCAATAGCTTGGTTAACGTTTATAAAGCGGATTCCAAGTAGTCAGTATTTGTGCAGAATCCTTAATGATTTCGGCAAAAAATGAAAAGAAAAAGATGGGCAGGTATTACTGGGACAAGAAAGATACAGTCGAAGATTGCAGGAGCGTAAGCATTGCCTTTTTGAAAAAGCACGACTATTTCTGTGGTTATCGTTCTGGAAGGATTATCTGGAAAAACTACTATAGTGAGGAAAGCAGCAGTATAGGCATTACAGTTTCAACTATGGACGGTGATAATTATATTCAATTCCAGTACACCATCACTAAGAGAGGCA
>CAZNXD010000062.1:0-5520 GCA_964576935.1 uncultured Pirellulales bacterium
AGCGGCGAGCGAATCGCTATGGAGCTGGAGGGTATTCTTACATGCCCGAACCGCTCAGCCGGGGCAGAGATGCTGATTGGAAGCGGTCTGGCTAAGGTTATATTTAATGGCTTTAGCGGCAAAGGAGCCGAGACGGCTGTGGTGGTGCTTGGCCGCCTTCGAAAGAATGTCGGGTTTGCTCTGGCATTGGCAGCTTTGTTTAGTGATTGGCCGAGTGAGTTCGGTATTGAAAGATGTAAACTTCTCAAGCTAAGCCGTGCACAGTCTCGACATATCAAAGCCCTTTTGAATAAACGGGGGGCGTTGCTGAATGCCGAGATGTCCCGGGCGCAGTTGCGGAAGGTTGCCGCTGAGCCGTATTTCAATGACCTTTACGAACTGGAGCGAGCTATCCAGAAGACGAAAGTCGGCGGTCGAAAGAGTATCGAGCCGCTTATCAAGATAAAACAACGTATAAAAGCTCTTGGCGATATCGAGCTGAAGCCCAGGCCGCTTCTTGACGGCCATGAGCTTATTCGGCTTGGCGCTAAACCCGGTCCGGGACTTGGCCAATTGGCTGAGGAGATGTACGTGGCACAACTTGAGGGTGAGCTGCAAAATGTCAGCCAGGCTAAAGACTGGGTCGGCCGATGGCTTGCTAAGCATAGGCCATTGAGGTAATTAGCTGACCGGCAGTAGTGGGAAAAGCCCGATGTGAGCTCATCTATATTGCCTATACGGGCCAGCTCGACAGGGGTTTTTTGTTGACAGAATAGGCAATTTAATGTAGTATCAGGCTCTCAGAGCCGATTAGTATAAGTGCTTGTGGACTTTGGTGTTAGAAAACTAATGTTTGTTTCAAGCACGGCCGTCGGCGAAGCATTTAACGCCTCTGATGGGGATGGTTTTATCGGACGGTGCGTGTTTTAGGCTAAAAGCGACACTTATAGGAGATACATAAGATGTCTAAAGGTACATCAATCGCCGGTTTTCTCGTGTTATGTCTGTTTTTTGCAGGTCTGGCTACTGCGGACGAGCTTTCCGATAACTGGAACGATTTTCTGCACTACACGAAAATCGGCAGGCTGGATTTGGCCAAGGGCTACGCACAGGCATTGATCAACAGCAACCCCGACCCTGTAGCCGTTCTTGATTTAGCGGAAGGCAATCCCAACGGGCTTTACCTGCTGCAAAAGGCTAACGATAACGAGCATGACCATGAACTTGCCGAGCTGGCAGGTAAGGTGCTTGATATCATTGAGCATGGCAGGTTTGCCAGACGGACGGACCCGGCCATTATAGCCGAAGAAATCAGAAGGCTCAGTGACACCGCTCGTGGTCAGCTTGCCGCGACTAAAAGACTCCGAAACGCCGGCGAGTATGCCATTCCATTTATGCTCGATGCGATAGCAGACCGTGACCGCCGGGCTGAAGTTCCGAATATAGTATTGACTTTGCCGCAAATCGGAAAAGACGCGATACGTCCCCTTGCTGCGGCTCTGCAGACCGACAACAGTGCGGTCAAGGCTGAAATTATCAGAGCTCTTGGTGAGATTGGTTATCCCCAGTCACTCAGTTATTTGAAGTACGTTGTGGAAAATGACAGCTCGGCTGAGCTTCGTGACCTCGCGGCAAAAAGTATTCAGCAGATAGAGCCGGCTGCATCGCAGCTTTCGGCTGCTGAACTTTTCTATCAGCTTGGAGAAGATTATTACAATCATGTCGAATCTTTAGCGCCGGCTGAGGACGCTGATTTTGCCAATATGTGGTTCTGGGACGACGAGGGGCGGCGACTTGTAAGAGAGCCTGTTGACCGTGAATACTTCAACGAGCTTATGGCAATGCGTTGTTGTGAGTGGGCTTTGCGGGCGGATGCGGAACTTGGCAAGGCTATCGGATTATGGATAGCGGCCTTTTTCAAAGCTGAATCGACCGGTCTTGAGATGCCTGAATATTTCGGCGCCGGCCACGCCGACGCAATGACCTATGCCACGACCGCAGGAGCTGAATACCTGCATCAGGCACTGGCCCGTGCTATTAAGGACAACAATGCGTACATCGCTCTTCAAGCTGTCGAAGCCCTGGCCGAGAACGCGGGTGAAAAACCCCTTATGTATCGATTGAACATGGAACAGCCTTTGCTTGCGGCACTGTCCTTTAACGATAAGGCAGTCCGTTACAGCGCGGCTATCGCGATAGCTTCTGCGGGACCCAAGGAGGGGTTCGCTGAGAGTAGAATTGTTGTGCAGAATCTTGCCCAGGCCTTAGCTGAAAGTTCCGACACCTCTGAGTTAGACAATGCCGACGAATATGCCTTAAGGGCCGCTAACGCCATGCTTAAACTTGTGATGGAGCGCAATCGTGTAATAGATTTATCCGGCGCACAGGACGCACTTATGACAGCGACTACCGACAAGCGCGACGCGATCAAAATACTTTCTGCAAAGGTTCTGGCTCATCTTGCAAGCGCCGATGCCCAGCGGTCGATTGCCGCCATGGCACTGAACGAATCAAACCCAATGGATATCAGGCTCTCGGCGTTCGATTCGCTGATTACTTCGGCCAAGGTTAACGGTAATTTACTGGACGATGCCTATATCGGCGCGATTTACTCACTTGTCAGCTCGAAGGAAATAGACACGACACTGCGCAGTTCGGCTGCAAGCGCCTACGGCGCATTGAACCTGCCCAGCCAAAAAGTCAAAAATCTCATCCTTGACCAGGCTAAGAATTGAAAATACAATTGCTCGTGCATCGATAGTTAAAATTGATGCGCGAGCTTTATTTTTCAATCGGCGTTACAGGACCGCTCAAAGGATGAAAAAGGAAATCGCTGACGCACTCAAGACCCACAAAGAGCTTCTTGCACAGTTCGAGAAGGCCGGTATCGATATTGTCACCCGGTCCGCCGAGATGCTAATCGACTCATTCAAAAAGGGCGGCAGGGTGTATCTTTGCGGCAATGGCGGTTCGGCTGCCGACTGCCAGCACATAGCCGGAGAATTAATCAACAGATTCAAACGTGACAGAAAGGCTTTACCGGCCGTTGCTCTGTCTACAGATACGTCCGTAATAACCTCTATAGCTAATGATGACAGCTACGAAGATATCTTCGCTCGCCAGGTCGAAGGACTTATGGCACAAAATGACATACTCTGGGCATTTTCCACCAGCGGTTCTTCCGCCAATGTTCTTGCTGCGGCAAAATTAGCCAAAGAAAAAAGCGCGAGAGTACTGGCCTTTACCGGTAAAGCCGACACACCGCTCGAACGTATCTCAGATTTGTGCTTTAGTATCAATGCTCCATCGACAAGCAGTGCGCAGGAAATCCACCAGTTGGCCTATCATATGATATGTGATTTGGTGGAAGCGGATATGTGCAAAGACTGATGTTTTGGCTATATGCTGTTAGGCTCTTCGATGTCGGGCAGTTCCTGCTGGCCCGTAGTTTCTTCAAAGAGACATTCCTCTTGCTCAGGTTGAACTTCTTCAGGTTGAGCTTCTTCTTCAGGCGGGACTTGTTCTTCGGGTATTTTATCGTACTTTTCCAACAGCGAATCCAGTAATTCCGGGACAACGTTTTCCGACGGTTCGGCACTGACGAACCTCTCGATTAGACCGGTGAACCGGCACACGTACGAGATGTTGGACTGCACATTATCTCGCTTGATGCCTACGGCCCTGACGAATTTGTTGGTAATGATAGGGCTGCTGCACAGAAGTATCAGCGCAAAACTCCAAATAAGAATTCCTCCTGCCAGTCCAATCGCCCCGGAACCGATAAGGTCGAGAATTTTCCCCATGTTGATTTTGAATTGACTAAGCACCAGAACATAAACTATGCCGTGCAGTAATACGAAGAAGCCAACTCCTAAGGCAAGTATAACCAGAGTGTCGTCATAAGGGTTACGGCTGGACTGTGGCAAAATATCCTTTGCCAGAGGGCTTAGAACTATTGCCAGGTACATTGATACCACGATATTGAACAGGATAGCCCAGGTTTCGTACAGACCTCTTCTTATCGCCAGGAAGGCAAATGCAACTCCAACCAAAATACCGATCCAGAATAACATAGTTACCCCGTCACCCTCCTTAACTCCTCGACACTGGTAATGCCCGTAACAACGGTTCTGATGCCTTCCTTTTGCAGGTTACTCCTGCCTCTCTTGTCGCCTTCTTTTCTGAGTTGTGCAATTGCCGGTTGGTTATTAAGGATATTGTTTTTAATCTGGTCATCGATGATCATAGCATCGAAGATTCCGATTCTCTCTAAATAGCCGGTCGAGCGACACATATCGCATCCGACAGCTTCGTACAAATTGCTGCAGTCGATGCTCCTTCTCTGGTAGTCGACAATCTGTTTTTGACTCAAATTTGCCGGTTGTTTACAGTGCTCACAGAGTTTGCGAATAAGTCGCTGAGAGATAAGCATACTAAGGCCGGTCGAAAGCATCATCGGTGTAACTCCCAAATCGAGCAGTCTAACCAGGGCGGAGGCATTGCTGTTGCTGTGTATCGTTGCCAGTACCATGTGGCCGGTCTGCGATGCCCGCAGTGCTATCTGCGCGGTCTCTTCATCTCGAATTTCGCCGATGCAAATTACATCAGGGTCCTGTCTGAGGATACTTCTGAGGCTGTTGGCAAATGTGATGTTCGCCTTGGGATTGACTTCTATCTGACTCGCATTAGTCAGTACGTATTCTATCGGGTCTTCGACGGTTATCACGTTTCGGGTGTACAGGTCTATTTCATTGAGCATTGCATACAAGGTAGTGGTTTTGCCGCTGCCGGTCGGACCGCATATCAAAATCATGCCCGAAGGCTTCTTAATGTTTTCTATGATAAGGCTTCTTTGTTTTCGTGTAAGGCCTATACTGTCAAGCCTGTACTGGCCAGCGTTTTGGCCGAGCACTCTTATGGAAAGTTTCTCCCCATTAAGAGCTCCTGCGCTTGCCACCCTGAAAGAAACGTTGTTTTCGAGTGTTTGTGCTACAAACGCCCCATCCTGAGGCCTTCTCTTTTCTGAAATGTCCATACTGGATACGGCTTTTATGCTGTTAATCACCGCCTGACACGTATCTGAATCAATTTGGTCAACCTCGCACAGAATGCCGTCAATCCTGAATCTTATTGTGTGTATCATATTATCTCTTGGGTCAATCAGGATGTCGCTTGCACGTTCGGTAAGCGCTTCGAGAATGATTTGTTCTGTTAAATCGAGGATATGTCTGTCCTGGCTTTTCGCTCTGCCGTGGCTGTATATTTCCGTAATGTTCCTGCCGGAAGTATCGAGCAGGCTGATTTCAGACCGACCCCTGGAAGTCACGGAGCGTATATTGTCTCCTACGTTTACGAGGCATTCTCTTACAGCTTCGATGATAGTGCGGTTCTCTTGGTGCATTTTACTTCTTATTTCCAGGACACAAAGCAGCATGAGCATAACGGGACCAATTACCAGTGTTAAAAGGTTGGCGAGCGGTTTATAGCTGTCCGAGATGATGGGATTTATCTGAACTTTTTGAACGCAGTAAAGGCAAAGAT
>CAZNXD010000062.1:5530-8270 GCA_964576935.1 uncultured Pirellulales bacterium
CAGCCGACAAGCAGCACAATCTTGACTATGTTGAATTGGAGCTCCATCGCGCCCAAAGTACCTGAAAGGGCATCACCTGAGTAAGAAGAGCTTGATATAAAGCTGTCAATAATCCAGTTTCCCATACCGATTTCCCCGTGAAAACGACCTACTCAGGCTACAATTTACTGTGTAATTACAGAGTAAGCAAGCCAAAAGTGCTACTTTTAGTTTGCCGCCTTAGTGTAGCTACCCCCGCTCAACAGACACCTGAAAACAGCCCGGAAATATCTGTTAAAGACTAAAAATGGTTTCGTATTATAATTCTTTAAGCTCTTTGTCATCCAGAGTGGCGTCGAGGTCTAAATCAGAAAATTCAGCAAATAAATCATCATCGCTTAATTCCGCTTCGGGCTGCTGGGCTTGCTTCTTAGTCGGCATTGCCATTTCGGAAAAATCGGGTTTGCCGTTGATTTGGAATTTAAATGTCAGTGGACCTACCTTTATTACGTCGCCCGGCTTAATCTCGGCCTCGTCCACAGCAGCGCCGTTGACGATTGTTCCGTTGCGTGAACTGAGGTCTCTGACTTTGAGTACCCCGTCCCGCTTGCTTAGCTGGCAGTGTCTGCGTGACACCGATGTCAGAGGTATCCGCAGGTCACAGTCGCGGCGCCTGCCCACGACAGTGACGTTGCTGGGCAGAGGGATAGCCTTTTGCAAGCCGTTCTTCTTCATAAGCAACAGGTTTACTTCCATCTTGCCTCCTTAGACCTGTGCCCCCCACACAAGCAACTATTATAAGCCAAATCGTGTTTTTTGGCAAGTATTGACTTGTTTTGACCGGGTCCTGCGTGGGGGCTTTAACCATAACTGCCTATTTAACAGACACTTATGCTTGTTGCGGTCTTGAGCAATTCCTGGTTGGCCTGAGTCTTGCTACCGTCAACTATCGGCGATATCTTTTTCTCATACCTATTGTATGATTATGGCTCTTATGAGAACATAGAACAGCTCCTATGCGTTTTTGGAAAGAGTAACAAAAAATCAGATTGTAAAAGGGAAGTTGGGATGAGGCGACATTCAAACGACGAGCTTTTCCAGAGATGGCCTGATAATCCTATCCTTTCAGTTGACGACTGGCCCTATAAGGCAAACTCTGTTTTCAATGCAGCCGCAGCTTTAGTTCACGGCAAAACAGTATTGCTTGCCCGAGTCGAAGATTTCAGAGGTATTTCACACCTGACGGCGGCAAGAAGTGATGACGGCATCGGCAATTGGGAAATAGACAGCGAACCTACTTTGAAGTCCGAGCCGGATAAACATCCGGAAGAGCTTTGGGGTATAGAAGACCCGCGGATAACGTGGATAGAGCAGATGAAAAAGTGGGCTGTTTGTTATACGGCGTATTCGGAAGGCGGGCCTTTAGTGTCACTGGTCATGACAGAAGATTTCAAAAACTTTGAGCGCCTGGGACCGACCATGCCGCCTGAGGATAAAGATGCGGCTTTGTTCCCGGTTCAATTCGGTGGTCGGTGGGCTATGCTGCATCGTCCCGTTCCCAGGTCAGCTTTACTCGGTGCTCATATATGGCTGTCTTTTTCACCGGACCTTAAGCATTGGGGCGGACATCAGGAGATCATAAGAGCCAGAAGTGGGGGGTGGTGGGATGCGAATAAGATTGGCCTGTGCGCACCTCCCATGGAGAGCAAAGCAGGCTGGCTTATCCTCTATCATGGTGTCCGTACGACTGCTTCGGGTTCAATCTATAGATTAGGTCTTGCGTTATTAGATTTACACGACCCTACTAAGCTTATTCGACGTACTGATGAGTGGATATTCGGCCCGAAAGCGCCGTACGAGCGGGAAGGTGACGTGGATGATGTAGTATTTCCGTGCGGCTGGACCAGAAAAGGAAACGAAGTATTTATTTACTATGGAGCAGCGGACTCCCGTATTTGTCTGGCTACCGCTGACTTTGACGAGCTGGTCGATTTTGTTCTCAAGTGCCCCTGCAATGGAAGTGCAGATTAGGATGTTCAACGAATGACAGAGTCCAAAGCATCAGGTCATATAAAAGACGGCAGCAGATGTGCAGTTATTGTAGCGCATCCGGATGATGAAACCCTTTGGGCCGGCGGAACAATGCTTTTGCACCCAGATGCTGACTGGACTGTTATCACCCTTTGCCGCAAGAGCGACTGTGACCGTGCACCGAAGTTTTTCAAAGCCCTCGAGAAGTATAATGCTGCCGGTTTTATGGGAGATTTGGACGATGGTCTCGAGCAGGGGCCATTGAATAGTCTTGACGTTCAAAAAACCATAATCGAATTGTTGCCTTGTGACCGTTTCAACCTTATTATCACACACAGCACATCCGGTGAATATACACGGCATCTCCGGCATGAAGAAACGGCCAAAGCGGCTCTGGCTTTGTGGCGGAGCGGTCAGCTAATTGCAGAGAATCTGTGGTCTTTCGCTTACGAAGACGGCAATCGTCAATATCTGCCCCGCGCTGTTGAGCAGGCCGATTTACTTTTTAAATTACCTGATGACATTTGGCGGCGGAAGTATGATATTATCACAGAAGTTTATGGCTTTAGTGAAGACAGCTTTGAAGCCGGTACGACGCCGAAGCAGGAGGCGTTCTGGTGTTTCGAGGCTGCATGTTGAATATGGCCAAAGGAGTCGAAAATGAAAGTGTTGCTTTTATATGATTATCCGCCTTCGCCGGCAGGTCTTGCCACTCAGGGGCATTTGCTGC